>NZ_JBANAZ010000062.1:0-57053 GCF_059803455.1 Bradyrhizobium sp. UFLA05-108
AGTTGAGGCCCTCGCCAAAAAATGGGCAGGCAAGCGCGCCAAACGCAGCTAACCCGCGGCCTGCACCGGAGGGTTACCGACCATCTCTGTACAATCCCGATTGAGCCATGGTTCGGAATAGCCAGAAAAATGAATGTCGACCGCTGTCGGTAGACGCGCCAGACATCGTTTAAATCCTTCAAGCGGCAGATACTTCACATCGGAAACTGTCCTCTGACGCTCTGCGAACTTGTGTTGCGGACAGTATTTACATCCGACAATACAGCCTGTTGTGGTCGTTATTTCTAAGACCCTGCCCTCCGGAATGTGCGCCTCTCTTGAGAATGGCCTGTCCATGTTTCTCGTTCCCTGTCGGGGGGCCGCTGCAAGCTCAAGTTTGGACGCAAGTCGCGATCCTGATCGAGACTTGGGGCGCTGCCTGCGAGCCATAGGAAGCAGGATTTGGGCCACCGCTCTTCGCTGTCGCGCGATTCCCACGGTGTTAGTTTCCCGACACATGGCGGTTTAGCGAAGCTCCCGTACCGGGAGCGCTCGAATTGTTGCCTGCTGGCGGGGGTGGCGGGTGGTCCGATGGACGGCCGCCGAGGGACATCGAACCCGCGACGCCTGCGACCGCAGCGTCGATCAGTCCAGGACGGCCAATAATCGGGTGAGTGCTGCTTCCAGCTTGACCTGGCCAGCCTCGGCTGCAGCAAGACGGTTGCGGGCATCCTCGACGACGTGTTCGGGAGCGCGAGCAATAAAGTCCGGGTTACTTAGCTTCTTGGCCAGCTTGCCGGCCTCCGCGCCTAGGTTGGTGATCTCCTTGGTGAGGCGGGTGCGCTCTGTGGTCAGCTCTATGAATTGGGCAACCGGCAGCGCCAGCGTCGCGCCGGCGATTACATAGGAGACCGCCCGCGGGGGCACAGCATTGACGAACCGCACGTCGGCGACGCGCAGCAGCTGGGTAATGAGTTGCGCATTAGCCGTCAGGGCCTCGCGTTGCGTCTCGGAGGCCTCGACCACCAAGAGCAGCGGACGCGCGGCGGGAGGGATGTTCAGCTCCTGGCGCACCGATCGGCCTTCGGAGATGGCATCAATGATCAGTCGGATTTCGGCATCGGCAGCCGGGTCGATCAAGCTCTCCGCGAGCTGAGGCCAGGTCGCGGTCATGATAAAGCCCTGGTGGTCGCGCGGCGCACCAAGGTGGGCTGTCTCGGCCCAAAGTTCCTCGGTGAGGAATGGCATGATCGGGTGCAGCAACTTGAGGACGACGTCCAAGACCCAAGCCGTAACAGTGCACGTCTCGTCCCGAACGGCATTGTCTGCGCCGTTCAGTGCCGGCTTGCTCAGCTCAATGTACCAATCGCAGAAGACATTCCAGATGAAGCGATAGAGGGCGTCGGCAGCCTCGCCGAAGCGGCACTCAACCAGCGCCCCGGTCACGACGTTCGTCGTCCGGGCCGTCTCGCCAACAATCCAGCGGTTCAGCGGCATCGTTGCCAGCTCCGGCGAAAAGGTTTCCCGCCCGCACCTGTTCAATTGGGCGAAGCGCGTCGCATTCCAGAGCTTGGTGGCGAGATTGCGGTAGCCTTCAATGCGTTGCCGGGACAGTTTGATGTCGCGTGCAGCTCCAGACATGGCCGTCAGCGTGAAGCGCAGGGCGTCAGCTCCGAACTCGTCTACTAAATCTAAGGGGTCCATGACGTTTCCCTTCGACTTCGACATCTTCGCGCCACTTGCATCGCGCACGAGAGCATTGATGAAGACCCGCTTGAAGGGCACTTCGCCCGTAAGCTGGAGGCCCTGCATCATCATCCGGGCGACCCAGAAGGGTATGATGTCGAAACCCGTGATGAGAGTGTGAGTAGGATAGAAGCGTTTGAGGTCGGGTGTCTTGTCGGGCCAACCGAGCGTCGAGAATGGCCAAAGCGCCGAAGAGAACCAGGTGTCGAGCACGTCCTCGTCCTGAACGAGCGGCTCATCGCGGCCATAGTGCGCGCTGGCCTGAAGCCTGGCTTCCTCTTCGGACTCCTCGACGAAGATTGTGCCGTCCGGGCCGAACCAAGCCGGAATGCGATGACCCCACCAGAGCTGACGCGAGATGGTCCAAGGCTGTATGTTCCGCATCCATTCGAAGTAGGTTTTTTCCCAGTGCCTAGGAGCGAACACTGTGTCGCCATCAACAACCGCCTTGATCGCCGGCTGCGCTAGCAACTGGGTGTTCACGAACCATTGGTCAGTCAAAAAAGGCTCGACCACCACGCCCGAGCGATCTCCATGGGGGACCGCATGGCGGATTTTCTCGGTGCCTCGCAGCAGACCGAGGGCGTCACACTCCTCGATCACTTTCGCGCGTGCGGTAAAGCGATCTAGCCCGCGGTAGGCCTGTGGAGCGTTTTCGTTAACGCGCGCATACTCGTCTAGGATATTGATCATCGGCAGGCTATGGCGCTTGGCCACCTGAAAATCGTCGAAATCGTGGGCAGGTGTGATCTTCACCGCTCCGGAGCCCTTCTCGGAATCCGCATGTTCGTCGGCCACGATCGGAATCAGCTTGCCGACGATCGGTAGAATGACCTCTTTTCCCACGAGATGCTTGTGACGCTCATCATCCGGGTGAACAGCGACGGCTGCGTCACCTAGCATAGTTTCGGGACGCGTTGTGCTTACAACGATCTCGCCGGAGCCATCCGCCAGTGGATAGGCGAGATGCCAGATGTGGCCCTCCATCTCACGCTGCTCGACCTCCAGGTCCGAGATTGCGGTTTGGAACTGAGGGTCCCAATTCACCAGGCGTTTGTCGCGGTAAATCAGGCCTTCCTTATGGAGGGTGACGAACACTTTGCGCACCGCGCGCGAGAGGCCCTCGTCGAGGCTGAAGCGCTCCCGGCTCCAGTCGCAGGAAGCGCCTAACCTGCGCAATTGCTCAACGATCTTGCCGCCGGAGGCGGCTTTCCATTTCCAGACCTCAGCGAGGAAGTCCTCTCGGCCCATCTCGCGGCGGTTGATGTTCCCCTCCTGTGCGAGCTGGCGTTCGACCACCATTTGCGTGGCGATGCCGGCGTGGTCTGTGCCCGGTAGCCAGAGCGCTGCTTTGCCACGCATACGCTCGAAGCGGATCAATACGTCTTGCAAAGTGCTATTCAGCGCATGGCCAATATGCAGAGAACCGGTAACGTTCGGTGGCGGCATGATGATCGAGAACGGCGCTGCTCCCGGTTCATTGGTCGGCGCGAAGGCGCCCGAAGCTTCCCAAGCGGCGTACAGCCGTGGCTCAGCGCTCTTTGGATCGAAAACTTTTTCAAGCATGATTTTCTCCATCGTTAACGCGGATGGAGAATGCCGATCCATCCACAAAGTGAGGATCGGATGGCGCCGACGTTCAGCGGCGGATCACGTCCTCAACAGAGGACGGCCTACGATTCCGCGGATTGGCGTGTGAATACTCATGTTTTCCGACTAGCGCATGTTCACTTGATACACAAGCCGTATCTGATCAGCTTGGGCTTCATCAGATTGTGAGTTCTCGCGCGACTGGGCCGTTGGCCCGGCACGGGGTCCATGATCAACGCACCGGAAATTTTCGGACTTGTTTTGGACCTTCGGGCTCGCCCTCTTCTCGGACTTCCTCTTCCGATAAAGAGCTTGGACGATGTGACGGTCTGAAAAGGTATAGGCCAGTAGCGACAGCCGCGATTACGCTGCCGAAAAGGGCGTACAGCTGCGCTTCACTAAAGGCCGCGAATATCGTTGGCACACTATAGACGACAAGACCGACGACGGCCGTAATCAATGTCGTCAGGGCCTGCACTCGACCAATGAACGCTGTCTCTACGAAAGTCAGTAACGCGGCATCTGCTGCCGCGCGAGAAAGACTCCAGAGAACCCCAGCCAAAGCGTAAACGGCAACTGCTATCATTCTCTGATTTGTAAACGAGAACAGGATGAGGGACAGTCCGGCTGTAACCAGCAAGGGGATAACGGCTACGCTTAGTTTATCAGCCAAAGAGTGATGTGCTGAGCCGGCAACGGCCGCGAATCCCGCTGCTGCTGCGATCATCTCCAAGGTCCCAAAAAGACTGGTGCTGCCTTTGAGTTCATGTACCACGAACCCGGGCAGCAAAAGATTGGTCGTCTGGATAATTGAGAATGCCAAGCCAACGGCGATCGTCGCATTGAGCGCACCTGCGTCTTGGCGAAGATACCTCAGCGCCCGCCAAGAGGCTCCGAAAAATCCAATCGTGTTTCCAGTCGTAGAAGAGCGCAACGCTGAAAGGCGCATAAAGCTTAAGCAGGAAACAGCGACTAACGCCAGCACCGCCAGCAACATGGCGGTTGTAGACGAGCCGAATTTATCAATCGATAACCCTGCAAGGCCGGTGCCGGCTGCAATCCCAGTCTGCTTTGCGAGCGATATCTGAAATGACACTCGCGCTCTGTCATGTGCGGCAACGGTCATTTGCGTTAGCGCACTGATGGCGCCCATCTGTAGCGAGAACCCGAAGCCTCCGATGGCGCCCGAAGCGATCAAGATGGCGGACGAAGCGACTCCATGGGGAAGCAACTCGGGTAGGGAGAAACCCATGAATCCAATGGCACGCAGCGCTTGTCCGGCGGTTGCGACAGCTCGCTTGTCGTGCTTGTCCACGATATGGCCAGCGATGGGCGCTAATGCGAATGTTGAGCCGTTGGTGAAGATAAGGACCAGTCCAACAAACCCGGTGCCACCATAATGGAACGCGACCCAGGCCGGAATGACAATGCCGGCTCCGACAAGTATGAAGGAGATAAATAAATATGTTAGGAGGCCAAGTCTGGCACCCGAAGGCTTCATGAACGTTGATAGTCCATCGTTAACGTGCGAGCGTCATCTCTCATTCCGACCCACTTGTACATAGCAGATCTAACTATGAACCGCGAGGCGCTGATCAAGGAGCTGCCGACAGGGACGGCAAACGGAGCATATCAGCCGTCGGTCGTTGGGCGCCGCTCAGCGGTATCGGGAGTTTCGCCAGGACCGAATAGAGCGGCATGATGGCCGTTCGGCAAGGCAAAGTGCGGTGCTGAAACCACAGCGTCAGTGCCGCAAGCGGCTATGGGGCAAGTGCGATACTGCGGTCGCCAGTCAGACGATCGAGCTCGCGTTCACGGATGAATTGCCTCGCTCGAGCCAAGTCTGATTTCGCCATGTGCGCGACGCATTCAAGTAAGGTCGGCTTCGCGGCGAAGATGCGCCGAACCCTCTCATTGTCGTCCAGGTTTGGGTAGTATTTGTCGAATAGCGGTCGGAAGTTCTCGATGGTCGCTCGAATCATCTCCAGTTCCGATACGCTCCGTTGGGAAACCCTCTGTGGATCCACATAGGCGCGGTACAGATAATACGGAGTCGAGAAGTAGGCGATTTTGTTATCCAATCCCTTTGTTATTCGATGAGAAAGCAGCGAGGCGCCGAAGCTCCAATCAGTCCATTTGACAATTTTGGGATTATAGCCACCGAGTGCGACGGCGTCCTCCGTTCGATAAACGATTGACGCCGGCACGTGATGCTTAGCTGCCACTAGCTCCTCAGTGAGGGGATAGGCGGAGCTGGTAAACCCCCTGCAATCGCCAATCATGAGAGTTGCGCAATGTGTGAAGGCGAGCCTGGGGTCGGAGCTCAATGCGTTCACGGCGCGGTCCAGGTACGCTCCCTTCTTCAGAGCAGTTTCGTTTTCGTTCAGGCAGTCATCCGCATCGACGAAGGTTGCATAAGCATACCGGGCGGCAAATAGACCGGAGTTTCGAGCCGCGGGCAGTCCCTTATTTCGATCGTGATGTATGAGACGGATAGCTTTGTTGGTGTTGAAGCTAGCGAGTATTCGCAGTGTTGTTGGATCGTTACTGCCATCGTTTACGATAATCAATTCATGCGGTATTCGGATTGGCTGACGAAGAACGGATGCGACGCATTCTGCCAAGTAGGAGCCAGCATTGTAACAGGCGACGGCTATCGTGACGCCGTGCCTTGGGCAAGGCGGCGCCAGTTCAGGTCGTGAGGGGATGGATGTGTGTGTGCCCATCATCATCGGCATTCCAGCTCAAATCCGAGATGTGACGTTCGGTACCCATCCTGGACCGAGCCAAGAGGCGCACACAAGCTGCTATTCCTGGCAGCTGGACAATGACGCTACCAGCAGTTCTTCTCGTTTGTTGTGATGCGTTCGTAAATGATGTGAGCGGATCATCCTTTCGTCGGTTCGGCAGACCCTATTCAATGTCAAATCACCTTGTAATTGTGGGATTTGGTCCCGTTTCTGGCTACAAGTACTCGCGATGCATTCGAGCCGCCATGCAATCCGGAGCTATCGCCGGATATTCAGTCATTGACCTTCAATCGCAACGTGATGCCGTCCTGCGTAGACTGGCTGGGTTGCCGGCGCAGCCAATGCATACGATGTTCGTCCCCGATCCGGATTTGCATGGCGGTCCCGATGCGACCTTAAGCCATGTCGCTCCGTTCCTTAAGGATCGTGCCAATGAAGGTATCGAAACTCTGAAGGTTGTCATCGCAACAGAACCTCAGGCGCATGAGAGCTATTTGCGGCATTGCATGTCAGTGGGATACGATACGCTAACGACCAAGCCTTTATTGGTGCCGATGCGCGACGGTGTATTCGACGGCGGCTCGATCTATCAGCGCACAAAGAATCTACTCGCCTGGGCAAAAGGCGGTAAGGGCCAGCACAGTCTGATCGTACTGGATCGTCACCACGAGATATACGAAAAGCGGATTCGTTCCCAACTCGCGGTGATGATGGAAAGGCTGAACGTTCCGATCACTTCGATCAACTTCAAAACAGCATCCGGCGTGTGGAATCTTCCCTATGAATACGCACTCAGGGAAGACCACCCGTACAAGTATGGCTACGGCATGCTGATGCACGGCGCCTATCACTATGTTGATCTTGTAACCCGCCTCTTGCAAATGAGCCGTCGGATGTATGCGGACGATGAACTGTGTTTGCGCATCAGTGGCTTCTCAGCGTTTCCGAGAGATCAGGCGAAACGGCTGCCTCTTGGCATAATGAATAAGCTGGATAACTACCGTGAGCATATGGCGAGCTTTGATCCAGGAATCCACTATGGAGAGACCGATGTCGTCGCATCGTTGGCACTCTGTTTTCGCCGCACCCAGGTAACATTATGTCTAGGAACTATTGCTCTTGAACAGACGACGCCGGGGATGCGGTCATGGGGAACGTTCCCGGAGGTGCCATACAACGTCAACGGTCGACTACACTGCACAGATGTTGGCGTCTGTTTAGGGACACTCTTTTCCATCAACGGACATGTTGTGAAAATTCCTATCTCCTCAAGGAAAAGCCAATCAGACTTGCGAGGGAAGAACATTGGGATAGTGACATCACGATCGAATGCGCTCGTTGCTGGAACCCAAGATTTCCTAACCGAAGAGCGCATAACGCATCCATATGGAAATTCCTTCTCTTATGCGGCTGAATCGGCATTGTTTCAGGACTGGATCGACGGCAGAAGAACCTACAGCAATTTAGACTCTCACTTGGCAACCGCTGCCGTGATGGATGCGTTGGCGCGCGTGGTCCAAAGCAACGGGGAAACGATTGAAATCGGTTTTGATTTTGCCGAACCCGACTGGCCGCCAACAACGTACATTTCCAATGCTGTAGTTCCGGAAGGCCGCGCAATGCAGTTTGCGGCGTCTCGATGAGATGTCGAGTTAACGCTGAATTCGAGGAGGGCAGAACCGCCATTGAAATCCCCAATCGCGGCCTAGCGTTCACCGGAGAACAGAACGAGCTGTCGGGACGGAAGATGGTTCCTGAAAGCTGCAAAGATTATCATGACAGACGTGCAGCGCGACTGCGGGAACATGGTTGGCCATCTATGCTCGAGGGCATCGGCTAGCGGAATCCGCAACTGAGTTGGCGAGCGCAAAGCGCTGGGCTGATCGAAGAAACTACGGTTGGCGGCATTTTGGAGTGACATCGCGTCTGATCCGCGATTGACACGCGCCACATGGATGCGACCCCAACGCTGTTCCGGATGACGTTGCCGCCCGCCAAGGGTTTGGAGAGGCGACTGAACTCGGCAATTGCACAGCCACGGCCTTCCCTCCGGCTGAGCAACGCCTCCCATCCTAATGTCCTTCAGAATCGCTCTTTTGGAAATGGAGGAAGTGGCAGACGTCATGATACCTGCGTGGTTCAAGCGAACCACAGGCGTATATGCGAATTCCCAGAAAGGTCGGATCGACAGCGAAAGTCTGGAAACCGTTAGAGCAGTCTAGGCGAACATAATGAACGGAACCTGGATACGGCAAAGATCGTAGTATCTGAGACGTGCTACTGTTGCCGCTCGGTGGTCGAAAAGAGCGACAGGGCGAGATCAAATGGCGCTTGGCAGACTCGTGTAAACAAACTCCATCGGGTCATCCACCGTACCAAGAAAATTGAATGGCACATACAAAGTACCTTTCCGGCGTATCGTCTCATTATTTATCTTTGCGAAACGCATTTTTTGCGCCCGTTGCGTCTTCGCTCGTGTACGCATGGTCAGCGTATCCTTGACTTGACCAGATTCCCGTAGCAGGCTGGCGGCTTCTGCGGGGCGCGCTTGCCGTCATTCGGTCGGTAGCGATTTCGTTTTTGTCCCTTTGATTGCTCCGGACCAGGGGAGACCCGCGACGGCAAAAGTTTTGTGGGAGAACAGATGAGTCGTCATACGATCGAAGTAAACGAGAAGCGGATACCTGATATTTTTGCGACAAATACCTTTTTCCGAATCCGCTGACTGCCGCGCCGATCTAACTCGTCCTTGCGCAGGAGCTACAATATGTCGACCTACGTCCTCGTCCACGGTGCCTGGCACACCGGAGCCGAGCTCGAGCCCGTCGCCGCCCCCATTCGTGCCGCCGGTCACACCGTTCATACGCCCACGATCAAGGGCAACCGGGTGGGCGATGCCAAGACCACGGGACTCAAGGAGGCGATCCAGTCCATCGCCGATTATCTCGTCGAGAACAATCTGAAGGATGTGATCCTGCTCGGCCACTCCTATGGCGGCATGGTCATCACGGGGGTCGCTGACCTCGTGCCGGAGCGGATCCGCCGGCTGATCTATTGGAATGCCTTCGTCCCCAACAACGGCGAGTCGCTCAACGACCTGGTGCCGCCACACTATCTCGGCCTGTTCGAGGCGATCGCCGCCGAGCGCGGCGACGGCTCGGTGGTGCTGCCATTCCCGATCTGGCGCGAGGCGTTCATCAACGATGCTGACCTGGAGCTGGCGCAGCGTGCCTACGACATCCTCAATCCGCATCCCCTCAAGACGTTCAGCGACAAGATCGTGCTGAAGACCAACCCGGCCGAGATGCAGCTGGCGAAGTCCTACATCAACTGCACCGAGGATACCGCGCTGCCGCACGGCTATCCCTGGCATCCGCGGTTGTCGGAGAAGCTCGGGCTATTCCGACTGGTTCAGGTGCCGGGCAGCCACGAATTGTGCTTCTCCGATCCGGCCCGGCTGGCGCGCGCGATCATGGAGGCGGGGCGGGATTAAACTTGCTGCGTCGCGAGACCCTGACCGGATCGCTCCGAGATAGCGAGGGCCGACCTTTCCGGTGGTTCGTCGGTGCAGGATGGTTCATGTCCATCAGGTTCTCGTGCATGAAAGTGTAATGGCAATTGACGACCCGTCCGAACCGTCGCGTCTTGTAGGCGCGATCCGCGGCGGCGCTAAGCGTCGTGGGCAGCGGCTTGGCGGCAGGTGGCCCGGCCATACCAGCACGACGCCATCCAGCTCGCAGCACGGATAGGCGCGCACGCCGTTGGGAAGCCCTTGCCGAGATAGGGAACGTCGACGCAGCGACCCGCAGCGACCCGAGGAGTCGTAGCTCCTGCCGTGATAGCAGCAGTGCAGGTGGCCATTCCTGACAACGCCCTTCGACAGCGGAACCCACCGGTGGGCGCAGCGATCTTCCAGCGCAAACAGATCGCCATTGTCGGCGCGAACAATGACGATGGGCTCGCCCGCAAACGAGGAAGCAAAGGCAGATCCGCGATTCACCTCATGCGACCACGCCAGGGGGTACCAGTGATCGGGTGCGAGCCGATCTTCCGAAGGTCGGCAGACACCGGACTTGCGCCGATGCCGGCAGGGTTCGTTACCGGATTCACGAAGCGGACACCTCCGATGTACCGAGGTGGATGGCGAGGATCTCTTCGGGAGTCTCCCGAACCTCGATCCGCTGCTCCCCACTGCCGACGAACTCCAGCATCGTCTTGTCGCCATCGCGCCACATCCCGCCGATTAACGAGAAATTGACGTGATAGGGCTTGCCGCCGCCAAAACGGGTGCATTTGATCCAGAAGCGCATCGGCAGTCTCCGTGCAGGAACGGGAGGTAAGGCTACGTCGGCATCAAGACGCCTTGCGCAATTCGCGTGCGGCGGCGACCATGTTGACGAGTGCAGGTCGAACTTCTTCCCATTTGCGGGTCTTCAGGCCGCAATCGGGATTGATCCAGAGCTGCGAGTCCGACAGTCGCTTCCGGGCCAGCGTGATGAGATCCCGCATCTCGCTGGTCTCGGGGACGCGCGGCGAGTGGATATCGTAGACGCCCGGGCCGATGTCGTTCGGATATTTGAAGCTGGTGAAAGCATCCAGTAGTTCCATCTTCGACCGCGACGTCTCGATCGAGATGACGTCGGCGTCCATGGCCGCAATCGCGTCGATGATGGCGTTGAACTCCGAATAGCACATGTGGGTGTGGATCTGCGTGGCATCGGCAACGCCGGTCGAGCAGATGCGGAAACTCTCCACGGCCCAGTCGAGATAGGTCTTCCATTCGGAGTGACGCAGCGGCAGGCCCTCGCGAAGCGCGGCTTCGTCGATCTGGATCATGGTTGCGCCGGCCTTTTCGAGGTCGGTGACCTCGTCGCGGATCGCGAGCGCGATCTGGCGGCAGGTGTCGCTCCGCGGAAGATCGTCGCGCACGAATGACCAGTTCAGGATCGTCACCGGCCCGGTGAGCATCGCCTTCATCGGCTTCTTCGTCAGCGACTGCGAATAGCGCCACCAGTCGACCGTCATTGGTTTTGGCCGCGAGACATCGCCGAACAGGATCGGCGGGCGGACGTAGCGGGAGCCGTAGGACTGCACCCAGCCATACTGGGTGAAGACGAAGCCGGAGAGCTGCTCGCCAAAATACTGCACCATGTCGTTGCGTTCGAACTCGCCATGGACGAGCACGTCGAGCCCGATCTCCTCCTGCCAGCGCACCGTGCGGGCGGTTTCCTCCTTGAGGAACTGCTCGTACTGCGCGTCGGTCAGCTTGCCCTTGGCATGCGCGGCGCGGGCATTGCGCACGTCCGCGGTCTGCGGGAACGAGCCGATCGTCGTCGTCGGGAAGGCCGGAAGGCCAAAGCGCTTGCGTTGGATCTCCACGCGGCTCGCAAAAGCGCTGGTACGACGGCGCATGGCGTCGTCGATCGCCGCCATGCGTTTGGCGACCGCCGCGTCGTGGATCTTGGGTGAGATCTGGCGGGCTTTCGCGGCCTTGTCCGAAGCGGCGAGGGCATCGGCGACGCTGTCATCGCCTGCGAGGGCCCTCGCTAGCGTGGACAGCTCGGCGATCTTCTGCACCGAGAAGGCAAGCCAGCTCTTGACGTCGGGATCGAGGCCGGTCTCAAGCTCGAGATCGATCGGCGTATGCAGCAGCGAACAGGACGGCGCGATCTGCACGCGGCCGGCGCCGAGCCTGGCAATGATCGGCTTGTAGCGGTCGATCAGCGCCGACAGGCTGGAGCGCCAGACGTTACGGCCGTCGATGACACCGAGCGAGATCACGAGGTCGGCGCGGGCGCCGGATTCGACCTGGCTCAGCTGCTGCGGCGCGCGGATCAGGTCGACGTGCAGCCCGGCTACCGGGAGCGCCAGAGCGGTTGCAAGGTTGTCGCCGATCGCGCCGAAATAGGTGGCGAGCATGATCTTGACGTTGGGCACGTCCTTGGCGAAGCGCGCATAGGCGCGCTGGAGTGCGTTCCGCTCGATCTCATTGAGATCGAGCACCAGGCAAGGCTCGTCGATCTGGACCCATTCAGCGCCGCGCTTGGCGAGCTCCTGGAGAACGTCGACATAGACGGGCAGCAGGCCATCGAGCAGCGAGATCGGATCGACCGCCGCGTCATGGCTTTTGCCGAGCTTCAGGAAGGTGACGGGACCGACCAGCACCGGACGGGTCTGATAGCCGAGCGCCTTGGCTTCATCGTACTCCTGGATCACCTTGCGCGAGGAGAGCTTGAAGGTCTGGCCCTTGTGAAATTCCGGAACCATGTAGTGGTAGTTGGTGTCGAACCACTTGGTCATTTCCTGCGCTGTTGCACCATGTCCATGATGGGCGTGACCGCAACTCGCGTCGTGTGCGTCGCCCTGTGATCCGCGTGCCATCGCGAAATAGGTCTTGAGCGAGACCAGGCCGCCCTTCCAGCCGTAGGCATCGGGGATGGCGCCAACCATGACGCTGGTATCGAGCACCTGGTCGTAAAGCGAGAAATCGTTCGACGGGATGATGGTTGCGCCGAGCGATTTCTGGCGTGCCCAGTTGGCAGCACGGAGCCCGGCTGCGGTTTCGAGAAGTTGCTGCTCGCTGATCTTGCCGGCCCACAAACCTTCGAGTGCGAGCTTGAGTTCGCGGCGTGGCCCAATACGGGGCGTGCCGAGCGTTGCGACTGGTAGTGAAAGAGAAGTCATAGCTTTAACCCCATTTTGGTGGGGGCAAAAGGCCATGGCGGACGCTGGCAGGCAGCCGCGGATGCGGCAGCTGCTTGGCGTACCACCGGGACACCCCGCCCGTGGACGATTATGTTGTCGGGGCAGGTCTCCTGGCTCGCGGGTCGTCGCCTGCACCCGGGCCTTCCCGAAGCTTTCGCTTCAGTGACACGATTGGATGCGAGCTCGCCGCTTACAGTTGCGGGGGCAGCGCCGGCATTGCTTCAGTCCGAACGGACCGGGAGCGCACCGGCTTCCCTCTTAGCTCCAGATCAAGCGGGACCCGGAGAACCTCGACGTTTTCGATTATCTGCATCGATGGGGTGCCGTCAACCTCTCGCCGTTCACTTGCGCTGTGGCATACCGGCCGGAACGACCGTTCTTACGATCGATGAATCCAGTGCCTCGTAGTCGTGCAGTCCAATCGTGGCGTAGAGCTCCGCACGCGTCTGCATGCGGTCGACGAGCTTATGCGTGCCACCATCGCGCGAAATCGCAGCATAAAGTTCTGCCTGCGCTTTGTTCGCCACGCGCAACGAAGACACCGGCCAGATCACCATCGCGTAGCCCATCGCCTCGAACTCGGCGGCTGTGAAGAACGGGGTCTTTCCGAATTCGGTCATATTGGCGAGCAGGGGTACGCCAGGCATACGCTCGGCAAAGGCGCGGAACATCTCGGCAGTGTTAAGCGCTTCGGGGAAGATCGCGTCGGCACCCGCCTCCATATAGAGTTTGGCACGGGCAACGGCGCCATCGAGGCCTTCGCTTGAGGCCGCATCGGTCCTGGCGATGATCACGAGATTGCGACGAGCTTTTGACGCGGCTGCCACTTTGGCTGCCATATCATGTGCATCGGCAATTTTCTTGTCGTTCAAATGACCGCATTTCTTCGGCAAGCTCTGGTCTTCGAGATGAAGCGCAGCTGCGCCGGCATCCTCGAACACGCGCGTGGCATGCATGACGTTGAGTGCCTCGCCGTAGCCGGTGTCCGCATCGACGAGAAGGGGCAGGCCCGACGCGCGGACGATCTGGCGGATGAAGAAGGCAACTTCATCAACGGTGATGATCCCGAGATCGGGCAGGCCCATCGATGCTGTCATCGCGGCACCCGAGAGATACAGCGCCTCGAAGCCGGCCGCTTTGGCCTGGAGCGCCGCCATGCCGTTATGCGCGCCAGGAAGCTTCAGAATGCCCGGCTGCTTCAGGAACGCGCGGAAGCGGAGCCCGGCAGGCTCTTGCGGCAGATCGGCGGCAACGAGATAGGGCATCTGGCAGTTCCTCAGGCGGCGCGGACCGACGAGCGCAATCCGCTGCGCTGTTCGAGCGGCACGAAAGTCAGATTCTCCGGACCGACGTAATTGGCTGACGGACGGATGATCTTGTTGTCGATACGCTGCTCGATGATGTGGGCAGCCCATCCCGACGTGCGGGCGATCACGAACAGCGGCGTGAACATCGCGGTCGGCACGTCCATCATGTGATAGGACACCGCGCTGAACCAGTCGAGATTGGCGAACATTTTTTTAGTCTCCGCCATCACGGCTTCGATCCGGTCGGCGATCTCGAACATCTTCATCGAGCCGGCCTCGCGCGACAGGCGGCGCGCGACTTCCTTGATCACCTTGTTGCGGGGGTCGGCGATCGTATAGACGGGGTGGCCAAACCCGATCACGACTTCCTTGGCGGCGATCCGGCGGCGGATGTCGGCGTCGGCCTCATCGACGTCACCATAACGCTTCTGCACCTCGAAGGCGACTTCGTTGGCGCCGCCGTGCTTCGGCCCGCGCAACGCGCCGATCGCGCCTGTGATCGCCGAGTACATGTCGGCGCCCGTGCCGGCGATCGAGCGAGCCGTGAAGGTCGAGGCGTTGAACTCGTGCTCGGCGTAGAGGTTGAGCGAGGTGTGCATGGCGCGGACATGCGAGTCCGACTGCTTACGGCTGTGGAGGAGATGAAGGAAGTGTCCGCCGATAGTGTCGTCGTCGGTCTCGACGTTGATGCGTCGGCCGTTCTGGGAAAAATGATGCCAGTACAGCAGCATCGAGCCGAGCGAAGCCATCAGGCGATCGGCGATGTCGCGGGCGCCAGGATGGTTGTGGTCGTGTGCTTCCGGCAGCACGCAGCCGAGCGTTGAAACGCCGCTGCGCATGACGTCCATCGGATGCGCCGCGGCGGGGAGGGCCTCCAGGGCAGCCTTCACGACGTTCGGCAAGCCGCGCAGGCCCTTCAGCTTGGCCTTGTAGGCGGCAAGCTCAGCCGGCGTCGGCAGGCTGCCGTGCACGAGCAGATGGGCGATCTCCTCGAATTCGCAGGTCTCTGCGACATCGAGGATGTCATAGCCGCGATAGTGCAGATCGTTGCCGGTGCGGCCGACGGTGCAGAGCGCGGTGTTGCCGGCAACGATGCCGGACAGCGCAACCGACTTCTTGGGCGCCGGCTTTGAAGACACTTCGTTCGTCATGATGCCAATCCCTTGATTTACGAAAGCGCTGAGTTAGCCTTAGCGGCCCGACCAATCGAAGATGCCGGTCGATCCCTTAGCGCCGAGCTGCGATGATTCGACGGTGAAGGTGAGCCCGATGAGATCGCTGGCCTTCAGCTCGGGCAGGCCCTCGACCAGGCCGAGCAAGCGATCCTGCTCGGCCGGTGCGATGACGCCGTCGGCGAGGCTGCGGAATTTTGCGACATATTGCGGCCGCGCGAACGGGCGCGCGCCGAGCGGGTGCGCATCCGCCACAGCAAGCTCGTCGCTGACGATGGAGCCGCCCTTGAGCGTGACGACGACGCGGCCGCCGAACGCCTTCTGCTTGGGATCGTGGCTGTGATAGCGCTGTGTCCAGGCGGGATCTTCAACCGTCGAGATCTTGTGCCACAGTGCGACGGTCTCGGGACGCGCCGCTCGCTCCGGGGCGTAGGACTTCTGGTGATGCCAGCCGCCGTCTTCGAGCGCGACCGCGAAGATGTACAAGATGGAATGGTCGAGCGTCTCGCGGCTGGTCTTCGGGTCCATCTTCTGCGGATCGTTGGCGCCGGTGCCGATCACGTAATGAGTGTGATGGCTGGTGTGGATCACGATGCTTTCGATCTTGGTGGGATCACCGATCTTCGGGCCCATCCGGCGCGCCAGATCGATCAGGGTCTGGCTCTGATACTCCGCCGAATGTTCCTTGGTGTAGGTATCGAGAATGGCCCGCTTCGGCTCGCCCTTCTCTGGCAAGGGGACGACGTATTGTGCTTTCGGACCTGACAGCAGCCACGCGATAAATCCATCTTCGCCCTCCCAGGCGGGCGAGGGCGCGCCTTCGCCGCGCATGACGCGGTCGACCGCCTCGATCGCCATCTTGCCGGCAAAGGCCGGTGCGTAGGCTTTCCAGCTCGAGATTTCGCCCTTGCGCGACTGGCGCGTAGTGGTGGTGACATGCAGTGCCTGCTGTACGGCCTGATAGATCGTCTCGATTGGCAGGCCCAGCGCGGTGCCGATGCCGGCGGCGGCCGACGGGCCGAGATGGGCGATGTGGTCGATCTTGTGCTCGTGCAGGCAGATGCCCTTCACCAGATTGACCTGGATCTCATAGCCGGTCGCAAGGCCCCGGATCAGCGCGGCGCCGTCGAGGCCGCAGTTCTGGGCCACTGCCAGGATCGGTGGAATGTTGTCGCCTGGGTGCGAATAGTCGGCGGCGAGGAACGTGTCGTGGAAGTCGAGTTCGCGAACCGCAACGCCGTTGGCCCAGGCGGCCCATTCCGGCGAGATGCGCTGGACTTGCGGCAAGCCGAACACTGTTGCACCGGGCTTGAAAGGGTGCGTGACGGCCTGGGCGCGTGCGCTCGCCACCGGCCGACGCGCAATGGAAGCCGCGGCAACGGCGGCGTTGTCGATGATGCGGTTGCCGATCATCTCGATCACGGCCGGCTCGACCGCGACCGGATCAGAGGCGACCTCGGCGATCTTCCAGGCGAGCTGGTCCGCCCGTGCCAGATGCTCGGAGGACTTGTAGGTGCGGACGTTGTGCGATTTCACGATCGGGAATCCTCAAGGCGTTGTTGGAAGAGAGCGAATGGATCGGCGTCGGCTTTCCGGCCGCGTCGACCGCGGCCATCTCGAACGAGCCCTGCATGGCGATCCGACGAGAGCCGGCGGCGAGCGTTTCTGCGACGATCTCGACCGCGACCGTCATCGACGAACGGCCGACGCGTTCGACCTGCGCGGTTAGTTCGACGAGTTCGCCGACGCGGACGGGCTCGTGCAATTGCCCTTGTCGGAGGTCGCCATCACCACCGCACAACGGGCTCGGCGGTTGGCCGCGACAAATGCTGCCTTGCCCATCAGGCTCAGGGCGTTGCCGCCGAACAAGGTGCCACAATGGTTGGCTTATTCGGGGAAGACGACCTCGACGAAGCGTGTCGGCTCGTTCGGGTCCGGCGGCTGGTTCGAGAGCGGCCTGCATGGCGCGATATCCGATGACCCTTGTTCAAGGACCCTTGCAACTCGGTCTGCTGTTCGCAATATCTGCAAAGCCAAAACCCGCGTATAGCACTGAAAAGGTGAAGCTTTGCGAAGCCGAGGTCGTGAATTTGCAAAGTTTGCAAAGTCGACAGGGGGCGCCGGATGAAGAAGGCATTCATGGGCGTGCGCGTGAAGCGTCTGCGCGAGCAGCGCAGATTGACACAGCAGGCGCTCGCTTCGGCCATTGGAATTTCCCTGAGCTATCTCAATCAGCTCGAAAACAATCAGCGGCCCCTCACCATCGCTGTGCTGCTCAAGCTCAACGCCGCCTTCGGCGTCGACGTTCAGTTGTTCTCGGAGGATGACGAAGCCCGGCTCGTCGCCGATTTGCGGGAGGCGCTGTCCGATCCCGAGATCGGCGAGACGATATCGTCCGCTGAGCTGCGGGAGCTCGCGCTCAACATGCCGGCGCTGGGGAGGGCCGTGGTCAGCATCAGTCGCCGCTATCGGCAGGCGATCGAGCAAAGTGCGGCGCTCGCGGCGCGGCTCGGCGAGGATCGGCAGGCTGAGACGGCAATCCTGCGGTCGACGGCCTACGAAGAGGTGCGCGATTTTTTCTATGCGCACCACAACTACATCGCCGAGCTCGATGAAGCTGCCGAACGTCTGGCGCAGGACTTGGCGCCGTCGGACGCGATCACTCCCGCCATTCTGAGCGACCACCTCCGGGCCAAATTCGACGTCACGGTCCTGATCGGTGACGCGGCTGACGATGTCCATCGCCGTTACGATCCGCAGAACAGGACGCTGCATCTTTCGCGCAGGCTCGAACCCGGGCAGCGCGCCTTCCAGCTCGCGACCCAAATTGCTATGCTCGGCCTGGATCGCGAACTGGGTGCGCTCGTCGATGCTGCGGGATTTACCAATCAGGAGACGCGCGGGCTCGCACGCATCGGGCTTGCCAACTATTTCGCGGGCGCGCTAATCATGCCCTACGGGCGATTCCTGGCCGAAGCGAAGCTGCAGCGCTACGACATCGACATGCTCGGTGAAGTCTTTGGAGTCGGCTTCGAGACGATCTGCCATCGCCTGAGCACGCTGCAGCGGCCGTCCGCGCGCGGTGTGCCGTTCTTCTTCATCCGCGTGGACCGCGCGGGAAACATTTCGAAACGTCAGTCGGCGACAGATTTTCACTTTTCGCGGATTGGCGGCACTTGTCCGTTGTGGAACGTCTACGAGGCGTTTGCATCGCCCGGTCGCATCGTGACCCAGTTCGCCCGGATGCCCGACGAGCGAGCGTATCTCTGGATTGCGCGGACGGTCTCCCACAGGAGCGGTGGTTACGAATCCCTCAGCAAGACCTTTGCCGTGGCCCTCGGATGCGACGTCAGGCACGCGGGAGAGCTTGTCTATTCAAGAGGATTGGACGTTCACGACTCTGCGTCAGCGGTCCCCATTGGCATGGGATGTAAGGTATGCGAACGTATCGATTGTCCACAACGCGCTTTTCCCCCGGTCGGGCGTTCCCTGATGATCGGCGAGAAACAGTCGCTCTTTTCGCCATATGCAGCGTCCAAATTCCAATGACGCATGCGCGAGGAATCCGCCCATATCCGCTATCTGGACACATCTGACGTTGCCGCGCATCTCGTCGGCTTCTTTCCTTCTGAGCATTTGACTGCGGGCAGCACGCACAAGGCAAATCAGGCAATTAGGCTGGTCAAAGCGACGTTTCGCGACGAATTCAAATGCCTCGTGACGCAAGTCAAATCGGGCATCGTTATCGAATGCCCGGAGGCGACTGAGTGTGCAATCCTGAATTTATGCATTGTCGTCGAGCAAAAACTGGAGCGGCTGAAGAACGAGCCGCTCGCCGCCAAGATGGTCGAAGAGATTCTCGCGGTCTCCAGCGCCGAGCTTCGTCGCTGGTCAAAGGACGGTCGCATACCAACCAGCGGCCGGGCTTTTTTCGGCCAAGGCAGGAAGCAGGTTGGATTGTTTCTTTACCCGCCTGAGGCGATTCGCGAATTGTCGTCGCGTCCTGATCAAATCATGCAATGGCGAAATCAGGATCGGCAGCACCGGCATTGAAGAGGGATTGCCCGCGTAGGGCCGGGCTCGATGAGCGCACTATGGGCGGCGTGGTCGTTGGAGGTCGACAGTTCAGTCACCGACGCATTTCGGTAAGGGAAAGCAATCATATTAGCCTGTTGCCGCTGCACAACAGCAGGAGCTTGAAACGACAGATCGAGCTGGCGCATCAGTCGGAGCCCTTCGGCCCTTCGCCTAGGCCCGACCACCATCTGCCACCTTGGGGGGACGAGACATCTTTCATGAGCGTGTCGTCAGTCGGCGAAGGGAGGCTCCACTGGAATGGCAAAGCCCGCCTTCACCCGGTCCATGACGACCATGGTTTTGAATCCTTTGATATGGAGGTTTTTCTGTAAGAAACGGCGGGTGAACTGTTCATAATCGTCCATTGTGCGCGCGGTAACGTAGAGGACGAAGTCAGCCTCTCCGGTCACATAGAACCCATTCACAACCTGAGCCGAAGTCTTGATGGCCTTTTTGAACCCGTCAATGATCTCCGAGCTCTCTCGCTCCAGGCTCACGAGCAAAAGCGCCTGGATGGATCTGCCGACCGCTTTTGGCGAAACGATCGAGATATCGGCTTCGATGATGCCCTCCGAACGCAGCCGTTTCAGACGGCGCTGACACGCCGTAGAAGAAAGGCCGGCGAGTTCGCCGATGGTTTCCGTCGTAAGGCGGTTGTTCTTCTGCAGGATCTCCAGGATGCGGGCGTCGATCCGATCGTACCGCATAGTTGGAGGCCATGCTTTGGAGGTGAGCTTCACCACGAAAGATCCTTGCGGGTAGAAAACGTCTCTTGAACGATGCCAAGTCGCGAAGGCACCTGCATCGGCTGATCGCGCTGTGACGCTCTCAAGCGCTGCAACTTCCATGCCGGAGCAGCCCTAGCAGAAGCCGCGGAGCTCACATGCCTGAAGCCTTGTGTCCCGAGCAACGAGAGTTCGCTGTCAGCCGACGCGGCGACCCAGGACCGCCGAGGAGGGACGATCACAAACGATGATTTTCGCTCTCAGACCTGCTTCAATCGCAACCGCATCCAGCGTTCTCGCGGCCTGCTTGAAACGGCGCTCGCTTAGCACGAGCTCTCATATGTTCAAATAGGCTTTTCTCAATGGGGTCGTGCTTCCGAAACCAGAAGCGCGATCATTGTTGTTCGGCGTTGGAGCCATCCACAAACGAAAGTTCAAGGTCGATCGCCGATAGCGCTATCACAGCGGGCGGTGCTTCCTGAATCTGCATAGGTTGGCGCTTGCTCTGCTTGTGACTATCGGATCGTTTGTGGCCGATACGAAAGCCGAATCGAAAGTTATGAAGCGATGTAGGCGAAGACGGGTAAGAAGCAGAAGCCGTTCTAAGCCCGGGTAATACCAACATCACTTTTATACACCGCGCGCGATCAAGCTCGCGTTCCGAATCGATGAGTACACCGAGCTGCGTGACCCCTTGCCAGCGGCATCATCCGCCAACGCACCCTGCAGACGCCAACATGTCGTAATTCGCTCGATGCCTTAGACCGTCAGCACCGGCTCATCGGGGTGGCATATCGGCGCTGGCAGGATCGACTAGAAAAGTCGCCCCGGGTGTTGTTACGCTGGCGAGTTCGAAGCCCTTGCACTCCGGAGCTGGCGAATTAGCGTTACTAATGTCGAGACGCAGTTTCTCTTCGCAATTTCTCGAAATGTGCGTTTTTTGTGCGTAACGCCTTTGGTCGTGCTCAAATCTTTCCGAATGGAAGTAATAGCCGAAACGAAATACCCTTCGCACTATCCCGATATTCGTACAACGCATTGTGCGTCGGCTCGCCGATAGTTACGTGCTGGTAAGGGTTGTTAACTTGCGCTTGGTAATAGGCTGACTGGTTCGATTCGCGTCATCGTTTTTTAAGATTAAGCCGTCGAGGGAGCCGTTTTGGTTCTACGGCACCGGTTAAGTTTTCAGAAGATTTTTTCAGGGGGGCGGCCGAGGTCGCTTTAAGTCTATGGGTTGGGATCAGCGAAAAGCCAAACGCGTTCAGCTCGATCATCGATATCGCGCAACTTTGGTAGGCGCCGACGGCACATGGCGCCGCAATTGCGTTCTCCTTGATGTTTCCCAAACGGGAGCACGGCTTCGGATAGATGGATCGCCTGAAGTCCTCAAGGCGCGGCAGTTCTTCTTGCTGCTTTCGACGACGGGGTTGGTCTACCGCAGATGCGAGTTGGTCCGGCTGGACGGCTCCGAAGTCGGAGTCGAATTCGTAATGAGCCGGACTCGTGGTGAACGCGCGTTGCATTCCGACAGGTCGCCTAGCTCTGCCGCGGATTGATTCAATGGAATTGATTTGCTCGCGCAGTATACCTGCGCTGGATACGGAGTCCCTTTTGCCTTTCGAAGCCCGGGAGGCGCTGTTTCGCGATCACCACGGATTTCTTCTATATCTCACCAAGGGGTTATCCCGTTCTGCCTTTAACGAGGAGAGGCTTCTTCGTCTTGAGGCGCGGGAGGCGTTGATCTGGCTGAATGAGATGCCGGAAGAGCAAGGTTGGTTTGGCGTTAGCTTGGGCGGCACTCTTGCGGCAATTGCCTAATCGTAGGTCCTGGGATGCCGGCTTTGAGAGGCCGCCGCGCTATGAGACGAAATTGCTTTCTAAGGATATTGAAAAGAAACTGTCCGCGTGGCGCCGCCAAATCACAAGACTTCGGATGTAGATCAAGGGCCAGGAGATCCTGATCGAAGCCCTGAGTACGAAGGTCGCGATCTCGAAAAGAAGCCCGTAATCATCCGGCAGAGACGTTCGTCTGCCTCGCGTGCAACCCATGCTCTTTTAAATTCGTCAAATTTCGAAAACAGGTTGCCTTTCGAGGTGCGGCCAGATTGAACGGAAATCGATCCTTCCGTTCCGCTACGTGTAAATTTCTTTTGTGATCTGTAGACGTTAGCTCCTGAGTCCACGTTGACCGCGGCCGAATGTTTCCTTCGACCGACGCAGCGGTAGGACGGGAGGAGCATTATTGCAGTGTCGGCTTAGCGGCCTGCCCCGCCTTCGCCAAGAGCCAATCTTCGACTCGGCGGATTTTGCTCAATAGTTCGGCGGCGTCGGCACGATCGCGAGCATAGTAATTGACGACGCTGCATGTCAGAAGTGCAATGGCAACTGCCGCGTCCGTAACGTCTTCGTCCATAAGCACTGCCGCCATCGTTTCGGCCAGCGTCTTTGCGCGTGCAAGCTCATCGCCTGAGGGCTTCGCTAGCATGGGCGGTACAGGTTCTGTCATGCGACCTCGCTGTGAGCCGAGCAGATACATTTACCACTTTATTTCCCACGCAATCAACCTTTGCGTGTACGAGGTTCAAACGCTTGCCGCAACTGATCTCCTCAAGTTAGCGCTATCAAGTCACTCGGCTGACCTCACAACATTGTGGAGAGGAGGATCTTTTCTGTTACATTGCGGGAGTTAGTTTATTTCATTGTGCAGATGCCTCAAGTCGATGTCAGTTGTAGATCTAGTTCCTGAAATTCCCGAATGGTTCTGGCAGATACGCTATGACCCGAACCACGACGCAGACTCGCCAACGCTGTTGGGAATCGAAAGCGGGGCAAACTGCCAAAACTTCGCCTACGAATTGCTGCGGCATTTCGGCCGTTACGTTCCCAACTTGCGGTCAAGCGTGGAACAGAATACACGATCGAGGTCGATCAATATCAGCCACTCGATCTTCTGCTCTTCAACCGGAATCAGAGTGCCTGGGGCGCCCATGTTGCCGTCTACACGGGTAACGATCGGGCAGTCCATTTGAGCCGAAGGCTCGGCCACTTGGCTGTATGGCCGCTTGCGCATTTCGCGCAGTGTCCAGAATATCAGGTGCTGGTCGGGGCGAAGCGGGCTATAGCTCTCGCGTCCGGTCGCTAAGCTCTAGAAGTCGGGCACTATAAGGCGAAGCCCTACACTCCAAAAATGCGGCGAGCGACATCTGTTAGTTCGCCTCGTTGCACGGCGCTCCTAGCCAACGAAAATAACCAGCCCGTAGTGGCGCCGGGAGGAATCCAGATGCCGACACTCGATCCTCTCTACAATATCTGTATCGAGACCAAGCTGACATTCTCGCAGCTTTTCGGTCACTACGCCACATCGCTGACAGCTAAAATATCTTCCCCAACAGGTACCCGAGCGCGCCGATCGTCCCCTGCATAGCCATTCCGATCAGGCTGTCCTTCAGCTTCGTCCCATACTGCGTAATGACGGGGTTCAGGAGCGCCACCAGTACATCGACGTGAACCCGCGTGGCCTTCAACAGGGACCGGGCGGCTGAAACTTCGGCCTCGCGCTGTTCTTTCTCCAGCGGATCGTCGAAGTCGTTGGCCTCGCGGATTGCCTTCTCCAACTTCTCCATCGCTGCGTCGGCGTCAGTATACTCCTTGCTGTTGTGGTTGATCGTGACGGCGCGATCTGATGCCGGCACGACATTATCGAAATGCTCCTCGATGTAGCGCAGCAGCTCGCGTGTCGCGGCAGAAAAATCTGCCGCGACACGTCGGAGACATGAATGTCGTAATTGTTGTCCGTGTAGAGGAAGTCTCTGCAAAAATTGTAGATGTCCAGTTCACCGTTGCTCAACGCCCGAAGCAGGGCAACGCGCAGAGCCAGCCGGTCGGTCTTGTCCTGGGGCCATGATAGTGTGCCGCTGCCGTTTATGGATCCGACCGTTTCCTTGCACTCGGCATACCACCTCGGAAAGTCAATGCGCGCTTCGAGGTCGGCAACGGCGATCCGCTGCACCCTCTGCGTGTCGTCGATGTTGCGAAAGAAATTGTCTAGGTGGACTTGAGGAACGGTTATTTTGCGCCGGTCACGGCGTCAGTCAGCTCGTTGTAGACACGAAAACTCGAGAAATCGCTCAAGGTTGCCCTCGATTCGGCAATGGGTGAGGACAATACCATGCGAACGTTTGTGCTACACTATGCGGGATGGAAGCAGTATCAGCGCTTGGGAGACTGTTGGCGAAGGCGCGCAAGAAGCGCCCTCGCGGCAAGAAGGTATGAACAAGGCGATAGTCGTTCGCAAACGTCACGAAGCGGAGCCACGGTCGATGGCGTCCGGCTGGTGAGGAGGTGGCATAATACCCAAGAAGCGGTCGAGCCTGAAGGGGCTAATTAGGAGCCGAACAGAGCCGGGCCCGACCTTGAATTTCCGTGTTCCTGCTCAAAACCCGCTGTGTCGTTCACTACGACTACCGCCACGCTGAGCAGATCATCACATTCGGCCCGAACTGGCTCGAATTGTCCAAGAGAAATCTCGCCGCTTTCGAAGAAATCGCGCGCTCAGAGGGAGGAGAGGAAAAGTGGCGACTGAATCCTGCAATGAGGGATTCACACCAACTCAATTGTGCCCTTCTCGCGTCTGAGATGCTAGAAAATTCACTCCGTGCGAAACGAGCCCTTGAAAGGCTTGTCGGCGAAAACGATCGCGAGCACGTGAAGCTTCTTGCCTATCGAGCCGTATACGAACTCACCGCGCTTGCCGCGAACTATCACGCTTGGACAATGGTCGACAACGAACCATCCATTGTTGCTCGCAATCGATCGGTGGAAGGCGCAAGGCAAGGAGGCCTTAAGAAGGCGCATCGCTTGGCGCCGTCTCCCACCGCATCACGTTTTGAGCTGAGAAACTTCAATCTTCCTGCAATTGACGTTGGGGCCTCGCTCGACATGGTCGAACACATCGGCGTGAAGAACATTTAGAACCATTGCTTCGATCTGGGCGATCATCTCACCGCTCAAATGACGAGCTCGCCATTGGTCTCGTCGGTCGGAGTCGGCGGCAACATCGCTCGCCCCACAACTATGTCGGCGGTCTGCCCGCGACAGACTGGCTCAGCTACCTCGAAGAGAATGGCGTGCGTGTTTCCCCCGAACGCGACGGCATCCGCATATCGTTCGGCATGCTCAACACGGTCGACGATATGGATAGTCTGGTGCATCTCATCCGCGAACGCCAATCAAAAAAGTCCTTCAGCGCCGCTCAGGACTTTGCATGGACCAATTTGGTAAGCCGCACGCGAAGTAGACAGCAGCCTGATCCTGCCCAAGGGCGAGCATCATGCCTTTTCACTTACTGACATGTTGAAGGAGAGGATCGCGCATTTTGGTGACGCGATCGATTAGTACCGGCGCAGCGAACACGACGACCGACCATGCGGAGCATAGCGTCGTGTACATCCGCAATTGTGAGGCTCGCGATGTTCGGACTTCTTTTTAAATAGATCACAGATGGCCAGCGCTTTGATCGCCTACCAGACGATCGTGTTCATCGACAAAGCTGTGCGGATCCCGGGTACCGCACCGGGTAAGTAAGACAAGGGATCAGATATTGACGACGTGAAGTTGCAAAGTGCCCTGCCTGGCAGCATGGCGGTCGTGAAATAAACAGCCTCGAGTTCTCGATTATCGCACAGTCGTGGCCCTATCTATCCCCAGGATTGCTCTTCTCGTTTGGCTGCCGCCTTCCTGATCGGAATGCTTCTTGGAACGCTCTTCGCGCTCGTGCAACACTTTGAGCTCCGCACTCTGCGCCAGTTCGTCCGTAGCTACGTTGCCCTGATGCGATCGATTCCGCTCATCCGCTCCGGCTTCTTCGGTCGCATTGCGCGCCTCCGCTGAACGGAATCACGGCTCGCGATTCTGCGAGCTTTCCGGCCCTCCGACCTCAAAAGCCTGCAATCTCGAATCGGCAGACGGCGAGGGAAGGCGACTTGTTTCGCGTCAAGTTGGATCAGATCATCCACCTCAAGCACGAGTCTCGTTGTGCTTTCTTGAGGCCTTTCCGTGATCACGACTTTTCGATGCGGTGCGGCCTGGCATGGAAACGCATCGAGGTTAGCAGCTCGTCAGCTTACGGACAGCTAAGCTGCTTATCAGCGGAGTCAGGTCTAATGACCTGAACACAATGCAACATCCATAGGAGTGTGGTTGTCATGTACGGTCGAATCAACAATTGGTCGGATGTTCCATCCGATGATGAATATCATCGCGCAGGCTCCCCGGAGCACGGGAATGCCGACGACTTCGCGGACGCATTCGCTAGAATGCGAATGCAGGATTCCGGTGCCAGCTCATCCTCGCGTCCAAGTTATTACAACAGTTCAAGACCTCCTATCGTCGAGATCGACCAGGCGACATTCCGGCGAGAGGTGAGGACCTTTCATGGCGACGAAATCAATCATATCGCCAACAATCCACAGGAATACTCAGAACGTGTATCCGAAAGGGCTAGGCGCACATCGGACGTCGCTAGCGAGTATGGCATCCGAAGAGATTCGGACGCCGCCCGATATTACAGCTACCGACTCGGAAATAGGAGTGTCGGTCTCCAAAGAACGGAAGGCGGATTTCCTATGACTGACTTCAACAGCCAAGGCTGGCGAGAACAGTTCCCCGGACGAACTGACGTCACCTCAATCGTGGATTTCCAGGTCGCTCATCCGCTCGTTTCGAATGCCGGCGATATTTTGCTCGAGCATCAACTTCGGCAAGACGGCGAACGGCCTCTGGTGAACTGGCGTCCTGCGAATGATGACGCGAGGACCCGTGCAGAACAAATGGGCTTCGTCCATGTGGACCGAGACGATATGGTACTTGACCCAACCCGGTCCGGACCCTGGAGCTACAGGGATGGTGAATGGCAGCGTGCAACCCATCATTCGAGGTATCTCTCCAAAGAGGCCAGCGATACTGAATCTTCAGCAGCGTCCGACTCGGATGGAGACTTTATGTGACGTGAGATCTCCACCAATCCGTGAAGGAGGTGGAGCAAGGAGCGCAGACCAACGAACATCTGCGGCTTACGATCGAGTCTAGGATCGAACGAAGCCGAAACCAATTCGGCTGAATTCGCGAGGTGCACTATACGGACGCACCGCGGCGGTTACGAGACCCGATGAACAGGGCAACAGGAAACCCCGGCTTTCGGCCGGGGTTTTCGATTGCACGTCCCGGACGGGAAGAGCAGATTGGCTATGGCGGGTGCGAGCGCCAGTGTGTCCGCTTCCGGCCAGTTATTGTGTGCGCTACACCATCAGAATGGCTCGGGATCCTGCCGTTTGCATCCAGGGTCTCATGAGACCATCAGACCTAAGCGGATGAGGGCTGAGAGGCATAAACCTGACGGCGCGGTTAATGTGCAAGAACCTGCGGCGAAGAGGCGACTACGGCTATTGTGCTGTCTGGTTAGGCGAGTCGGACCGCGGTTGTAGATTCGGGCGCCCGGCTTTGCCCTTCTCATCGAGGGCAAGCGAGAGCTTGAGGTTGTTGGTCAGCACCGGGCTGTCAGGAGCCATTGCGAGAGCTTGCCGATATAGCGCTTGTGCTTCTTGGTGATGTCCCTCGCTGTCAAGGACAACCCCCTTCGCGTTCAATATGCGCAAGTCGCCAGGGGCAGCGAGTAAGACTTTGTCAAGTACCTCAAGCGCCTGATCCGGGCAATTTCGAGCCAGCAGAGCACGCGCAAGGGGAATGGCAGCGTCGACGTTGTCGGGCCGCTTCTTCAACGCATCACGCAAAGCCTCCTCGTCAAGGTCCCCACGTACGGCGCATGCAGAGCGTTCGCGCGTAGCAGCATCGATCTCCCTGGTGCCCTGTAGCTCTGGTGCCGGCATCTGCTGTGTTGAAAGTCCTGGCTTATCCCAGCTCGTGCAACTTCCAAGCAGCAGAAGTGGGAGGATAGCTAGGCGCAAGTTCGCAGTACGGGAGCACAACTTCCGCGGGGTATCCATCTGATATGAATTCATAACATGACCTTACGACCGGCTGCCGTGCTCTGTTAGCTAATCGGCCGTCGCGCCAGGGCGCGCTCCTGAGGGGATCTTATGCTTGGCGGCACCGAGGTTGACGGACCCAATCGGCTGGACCGTGAAATCCGAGGCGAGATCCTGATAAGACAGAACCGGAAGATCGATCCCGTTGCGCGTGAGAAATCCGCGGAGAAACCGCCGGATGTCCATTGGCCCGAGAATGACGGGCGGCCTCTGACTGCGTGCGATGGTTGATTGGATCTGACGGAATTGTGAAAGCAGCATCTCGCTCTCGTGGTTCTCCAAAACGAGGTAGGGACCGACCGCGGTGTCGCGCACCGCCGCGCGCACGATTTCCTCGGTTTCACGCTCGACAATGAACGCAGCCACAACTCCGTGGGCATTGGCATAGCGATGACAGATCTGACGTCCGAGACCGGAGCGAACATATTCGGTGAGCAGGGCGACATTTTGCTCGCGCTCGCTCCATTCTGCCAGCGCCTCGAGGACCAGGCGCGTGTTGCGAATAGGGATGCCCTCGTCTAGTAATCGACGTAGAACATCGGCTATCCGGGGGATCGGGGTCGTGCGCAGCACCTCCTTAACGAGATCAGCATATTCCTGCTCCATTCGCGCCAGCAATTGTCGCGTCTCTTGGATGCCAACCAGCCGCTGTGCATACCGTGTCAACGCCGACTTTATTCGCAAGGCGATGACTTCGCTTGGAGCGCGATGCCCTATTCCGGCAGCTTTGAGAGCTGGCGCATGACTTTGTTCGATCCAAATCCGGTTCTTCTCTGGGTCTTGCCGAAAGGGGATACCGCTCAATTCAATGTTCGCCACGTCGTCGTCGAGCACGAGTTGCGTGGGGTCAACAAAATCCCCGCCAACAGGCACTCCCTCGACATCTACCCTGAATTGCGAGTCCGATAGGCGCTGGTCGACTCGGGTGGGAATACGTGGGATTGTGATGCCAAGATCAGATGAGACCAGCGCAGAAACGTCTCGGATGGAACCCTCGAGCTCCTCTTTGTCGATTGCATGTGTCAGGTTTGGTGCGAGGAATAGTGTGATCGGAAGTGCCTCCGCAGGCACGGTTTTAGTCTGAGTCTGTGCGGCAGCTGGAGCCGAACCAGTGATATCGGTGCCCGTCTTGGCGTCCGCCTTGGCCGCGGTGTTGGCGCCCAGCGCACCAGCCTTGACAAGGCTCGCCCCGCCAAAGAGTGCGGCCAGTATCATGAACGGTGGCAAGGGGAACCCGGGGACGAGGCCCATCAAAGCCAGCACGCAGGCGGCTAGCCGTAGCGCTTGTGTGCTGGCCGTAAGTTGGCTCACGATGTCGGCACCAAGATTCAGCTTGGAAGGACCGCTGACACGAGTGACAATGGTTGCGGCTGTAATTGACAGCAGCAAAGCCGGAATCTGCGAAATTAGCGCATCACCTATGGTCAGGATCGTATATTGATCGAGCGCATCTTCAAGCGACATGCCCTTGGAGAGCAAACCGATTGTGATGCCGCCCAGCATGTTGATGCAGATGACTACGAGCCCGGCGATGGCGTCGCCCTTCACGAATTTCATAGCGCCGTCCATGGCTCCATGAAGCTGGCTCTCTCGCTCTAGCGCAGCGCGCCGACGGCGAGCTTCGTGCTGATCGACGTGTCCGTTGCGCAGCTCGGCGTCAATGGCCATCTGCTTCCCAGGCAATGCATCAAGCGTGAAACGCGCTGATACCTCTGCGACCCGTTCGGCCCCCTTGGCGAGAACCATGAATTGCACCATGGTCACGATCAGAAATATGACAATTCCAACGGCGATGTTGCCTGATATGACGAAATCGCCAAACGTATGAATGATGCTGCCCGCATCACCCTCCGCGAGAATCAAGCGCGTTGTTGCCACCGTAAGAGCCAGACGAAAGACGGTGGAGATGAGGATGACGCCCGGTAAGGACGAAAAGTCAACTGGTGTGTTGAGATAGAGCGCAACCATCAGCAGCAGTACGGCAAAACCGAGGTTGAAACCGATCAGCATGTCGATCACTACGATCGGGATCGGCATGATCATCATTCCGACCGCCAGAAGGAGCATCAACGCGACCATCAAGTCCGGATTAGCCGGCGCGCGTACGATGAAACTACGCAGGAGGTTGGGCATAAAGGGTCTATTGTTCCTTGATTGGAGCGGTGCTGCCCCGTAGTGATACATAGCTCTTGAATGTGGCGTGGGCCTCAGCCATGCGGCCGGCCTGACGCAGAGCGTGACTGCGCAAGAGCATCAAAGGCAGACGGGAAGACGCCTGGTCGTCAAGTTCGTCCAGCCGATCCAAAGCCACCAATGCCTCGTCACCGTGGCCCTCAGAGATCAGAGCGTAAGCCAGAATGCGAAGCAGGTCGACGTCTTGAGAACCTTCGTGAGCTGCGAGTCGCAATAAAGCGAGACACTGTGCGCTCTGCCCGCACGCAAGATGGACATACGAAAGCGCGCAAAGTAAATCGCGTTCGTTGGTCGAGATCAGCAAGACATCACCGGCTGTTGAACCGCGTGGCCCCGGGGCAGATGTGTTGCGCTCCTCTGGCTCGCCCATTTTCTAGCCTTCGATCAAGCCGTTCTTATTCTGCCGGAGTAGGATCAAATGGCGCAGCTCCATTTGCAAAATGGCTATTCCTTCACGCGCCATCGGTGCTTCTGGCACGGTAGATAGTGCATCGGCTAAACCCTGCACAAGTAAGCTGTGTTTTTCTGGGCGTAGGACGCCCGTATCGCGTAAACGCGGTGTAACGAAGGAGAGCAGGTTCTCCGCAAGACTCGGACCAGTAAGCCAAGCAAGTTCTGAGCCTGACTTGATCTCACCGGACTGGACTTGAGCCTCGTTGACGTTGATGCGCGAGACACGATCAATCGAGTGTAGCTCCAATGCGGTCTCGACCGTCGCGTCTACAAGCCGAACTTGCGGGGGGCTATCCTGAAAAGTCTTGTAGCTCTGGCCGCTATTTGCATGCGTTCCCTTGAGTTCGGTGCCCTTCGCTTGACGTATAGTGGGCGAGGCGGCAGGTAGATGATCGTCCACCGTAAGCCCCTGAAACGAGGCGCCAGGCGCGACGGAGTGCTGGGACAGCCTAGTCATGACACTTTCCTTCTGAGCTGCGGGCCGGAAACTCTAATAGGGGAGTGCAACCAGCCGGCCATTCCGGCTCAGGAGCACGCGTCCCTCCTCGATCCCATTGACGGTCCATCCATTATTCAGCAGCGCGCCCACGAAATACTTCTGGCCAGCAATGACCAGATAAGGGTCACTTCCGCGCCAGACAGCCTCGACAGCTATGGAGGAGGGCGCCTTCTCTTGCTTTACCGCTACTGTGTTGATGAGCACGTAAGCGCCGTTGCCGTGGTCATCGAACCGTTGCTGGAGTTCTTGCCATTTAGGCAGCGAAGCTGGCGTAACCGTGCCATCAGCGGTAACAACTCCCGCCCCAGACCCGACCTTGATATCGAAAAGCCCCGCGCGCTCGACCTCCTGTTGCAGCTCTTCGGCAGCTGCATCGGTCATCAGAGCATAGGGAGCCTTGGGGGTTGGCTTCGTTGCAACTTCGTTGCCACGGCCCACATCGGCGCTCAAACCAACCACCTCGTCCGACTGGGAGAAACTGGTTGAGACTGCGCCGACCGCGACAGAACTGATCAGGACTGAGGCGAGTGCGATGGTCGCGAGCCAGCGACCAGTAGAGGCAGTTTGTTTAGTACCCTCAATGGACCAGCGAATGGACATCTCGCCCAAATGCATGACCGTCGGAAGAGGAACAAGAACGCGCTCGTTCGGGGAAATGGTCTCGCGTCCCTCGATCCCAACTTCCTTCGCAAAAGCCTCGATTTCGATCGAATTGCGATGTGGCGTGACACGAACATGATGCGGTTCGAGCCCTTGCTCGATAAAGACTAGGTCAGCATTCAAGCCGCTACCAATCAGGCTCGGTCCCATACCAGTTTTGCCGGTAACCCCGCAGTAAAGCCCCGACAGCACCTCAAAATGCGGGGAATTCATTTCATGCACGGTCGATCTCCTGAAGAGCGAACGAAGCCGTGCGGCGAAGCCGCACGGCCCGTTACGACTTGGCGGATTACGTTACTCGGGAAAGGTGGGACGACGGTGTCTCCCACCTTGTCTGTTACTGCACGCGCTCGTCGGCTACTTTCTTGATGGTCGTAAGGTTCGTCGAGACGACGCGAAGCTCCACATCTCGCTGAGTGGCCTGCAAGCTCGTGGCGGTGAGAGCGGCGAGCTCCTTTTGGAACGCAGCCTGTGACGCAACGTCGGAAGCCGTGGAACCAACAGTGGCGGCAGCTGTGTTAGCTGTCTCGGCTGCAGTCGAGCCGCTGACGGGTGAGTGAGGCATATCGTTTCTCCTGTTTTATCGAGAGTTCGCCGCTAGTAGCGGCTCGTATAACCTGGCGACGACATGCGACGTCAGGTATCTTCTTCCGTCTCGGTCATGGCATCTGACAAAGAAGCCATTTGGCTATCTACCATTTGGAAAGCAATGGCTCCGAGAACGGTGTTGAATGCTTGGCGCATAGCTGCGTCATGCGAGTTGCTGTTGCTATCCGGACCCGACGCGCCATTTGCAGGGGGGCTGCTTGCAACAGGCGATTTGGGATGCCCCTCATGCGCGCCAGCTGCGTGCGAAGGCTCTTTGTGCCCATGAGCCGCACGCAGCTCGCTGTCAATTGGCGCGGGGTGGCCTAAGCCGGAAATGCGCATCGGGTTCTCCTTTGCAATTTAAGTCATGCGGATGGAGGCTGTCTCCGCTGTCCCTATTCTGTCCGTGTTAGCTTTCGGCAAGCTGACGAGCTCCGGAGAAAATACAATCGAGCCGAGGGTTAATTGCCGCGTTTGGCTCCATTACAGCGTGGCCGGCGTCGGTGGCAGCTCTTGTGCGAATTTGCTTCCCAGAACCAGCGAATTGTCTCGATACGATAAGAAATGAGCTATGAGGCTTGCTCAGACGATCCGCGCGCGAAGAACGATAGTTCCCGATCAACCGAACTGCGATGGGTCAGCTTGCCGCTCCGCCGCAGACGTCTAAAACTCATGTGGTGACATTCGGCTTCGGACCGCTTTGTTGGGCGCTTCGTCCTCGACACTGGCTCATTCGAGTTCTACCTCGGCGCATCTAAAAGAGCCGATAGTCAAGGGACCGGTTTCGGACGGGCTTCCAAAGAATCGTGGCAACGGTGGACTGCGTTGAAGCTGATCGTGAAGTCGGCGATCTATACAGCTAACAGCAACGCGGCGCGCAACGGGCGATAAAAAATCGTCTGGCCTGGACGAAAGAACGTGAGACTGGCAAAGCTTGCGTGACTCGCGGACCCACCGGGCGGAGCTCCGCAAGCTGTCTTTGTCAGGCGGTGATCTGAGACGATTTGCGTCGCTCTGACTAGGTGTAAGCGTCTACAGCTTGGGTACGCTCGGACGCAACGCGTTCCTTCAGGTTCTGCAAATAATTCTCCGCGTAGGACTGGGCCACCGAAACCGGCAGGTCGACGCCGGCCGTCGCGGCTTCTTGAATTGCCTGCTTCGCCAAGCCTTCGCGCATGGCCAGCTTGACCTCCGGTCCGGAGATGCAGCCGACCGCCTGCGCTGCAATACCGAGGCCCGCTTCTTCCAGTGCTTGCTTGATATTTCCGCCTGTGATCGCGGTGTGCAGTAGATTTGCTATCTGCGCCTCGCTCTCGAGCTCCATTGACGCCAGATCGGCTAATTCGCCTAGGCCTGGAACGAAGCCAAGTACACCAACCGCCGTGGCAGCCCAGTCGAGGACCTTTGAGCCAACCTTCAGCACGTCATCAAGTCCGTGCATGAAGGCGCCTCCATTTTTCTTTGGTGACTTGATGTCGGGCTGATCCGCCGCGCCCATCTCCATGTCCGCAACAGCAGATTGCTCGGCAGTCGTTTGAGCGACGTGCGTCTTCGACAGGTGAGCAGTGCGGTTTGCGGCCGACATATTGTTGAAGAAGTGCGTGAAATCCTTATTGCTGATGTTGCCGGAATCGACGGTATGGCCGCCGCCAAAGTCGAAGAACTTGTGGTGGGTTTTGTAGCCTGTGATCGAATTGTTGATCAATCCGAATAAGAGAGGATCCGAGAGCAGCTGTGAGGCGGCCTTTCGCACATCCGGGGCAAGCCTCTTGTCATCGGCCATGCTCGCCAGCTTGTCCCGGGTCAGGTCGCCCTTTCCAAAAAAGGCGCCTTGGTTCCTGTCGATCGTAGCGAGCGTGTCCAGCTCGGCTTGCGTCAGATTCATCGCTGATGAGGCAACCTGCAAGAAGTCCTCTTTGTGGACCTTGTCTACCGAGCCGCCATACAATTGCTTCCACTCGTCGGGATGGCTGAGGAAGTATTGAGCGGCCGCGAGAACCTGAGGCGGGCATTTACCGGTTTTGGCATCGCCATCGACGATCTGCTTGAAATCGGCGAGACTTAGGTTCTTGGGCAGGTTGTCGGAATACCGATATAGCTCACGCAATGCATCGGTTTCAGCCATGACCGATGGCTGGCCATTGCCTGCGCCGTCCGAAGGAATGTAGTTATTTTCGTAGCTCTGCGCCCGCTGCTCCTGGAATGCGGCAACCTGTGAGTGATGATCGGAGAAGGCGGAGAGATCACCTGCCTTGATCTTCCCGCCACAACGGCCGTCGCCTTGCGAGCCTATGGCATAGAAGAGCTCCGGGTCCTGCTGCAGTCCCTGGATCGCCGCCTTCAGATCCGAAGGGGTGGTGGGATCATTGGCCAAATCTCCAAGAGAGTTCCAATCGAGCGGACATTTGTCTTTGTGGCGGTTCAGAATGGATACAATCTGCAACTCGGAATTGGTCAAGGTGCCGCCGTTCCACGTAACCCTCGAGCTGGGCACTGGCGCGGCCGCAATCGGAGCTGGGCTCGCAGCAGGGGATGGCTGCGGGGCCTGGGCAGATGCTTCCAGTGCAGCCCTGAGATCTGGGGGTAGGATATTCTGCGCCTCCTGCGAGAGCCCCGCCGTAAGTTCTTTGATCGACTCTGCTGCGCCATCGTCAGGCGGTGCGGAATGATCGGAGCTCGTGTCTTTCAAGGAGTAACCGGCCAGCATCGCCTCGAAACTCGAAACCTCCTGCACCGAGGGAGCAGGCCCGTAGAAAGCCGTAGTTACGTTGGTCACGGATAAGTTGGTGACTGACATCAATGCGTCCTTTGACAGGAAATTGCACCACATCCCGTCATGTGGTGCGGCCGGAGCTCGAGACGAAGAAATAGCGTGGACGGGCAGAGTCCAAGAGCTCAGATACTTCCGATTAAGCTCTCAGTCCCGCTACAATCTAGATCGTCCTCTGGCTATGATAGGACCAGTTAGCTTTCGAGAAGCTGACGACGCTCAGAAGAATTGAGACACAAAACCGGTCTTGCCCGAAGCTGCGGGGCCTCTTGGTGGGCCCGATTAGCCGTCGCAAGGGCTGCGCAATCCTGCAAGGCTGTTTTACTGCCCTTCCAATCAGCGCAGTTCGGCATCGTGAGATGTTCGCGGTGTATAGCTTTAATGATTGCGATCGTTGGCGCTGTGGAATGGGCGAAGGAAGTAGCTCTTGAGTGATCGAAGCGGATTGGGCTCACTTCGCGGTCATATATGCTCAGCCAGTTGGCGGAGTTCCAGTTGGAGCATCCGTGGCCAGACGTTAACGTCATTGTGCGCTCGCGCTGATCATCCTGTACATAACGCTCCATCGTGAGGCCAGCACTAGGTTTCTAAGAAGGGACAGAGGGTAGGCGAGCGCATTGAGTTCGTTCGCATGTCAGTCTTGGCGTCAGCTTATCTCTCGCTGAGACCAGGCCCGTGAATCACGCTGTCTTGATGCGGCGCGTCGGGCGAGAGAAAACTCTCCGGTCCACCACGAATGATCATGCTTGAGGACCCCCGAAACAACATCAAGGCCGATTCGCGCGGCTTTTCGACTGGCGCAGGGTTCCGCCGCGCCTGCGCCTCCGCCATTAGGCCTTTCAGCGTTTCCTCCACAAGCGCCATAAACCGAGGCGGACCGGAAGCAAAGACGACGCCATCTCCGGTTGCCGCTTTCACGACATAGCGCTCATCGGAGATCTTGAGCGAATCCAGTGCCGACTTGAATGCATCGAACGTGATCGGATTCAAGACAAATAGACGGCTCTGCGCCTCGTGCGCATCGGATACGTAAAGTACGAGTCCATCGTAGTACCACTGAAGATTGTAGAGATTGGCCAAATGTTCGAGGAACTCTCGCGGTGCAATATCCGGCATGCGCCCGCGGATCCGTCCCTTGACCTCTGGGCTGACATTGACTCGAATTTTTAGGTTGTTGCCGAATTCCTGCAGTACGGACGCGAGATCCTGATCCAGGACCGTGTAGCTATAAGGCGTCGTTGGGAGCGCCAGCTCAGCACCGTGCAGCCCGGCGAGACCCACGAAAAGGAAAACCCCGACATTCAGAACGTTCTTGAATATGTGCAGCGTCATGGCTCGGTAAGGATTCCTCATTTCGCGCGCGAGAAGACGCACCAAAATTCGTCCAAAATTGGGAGCGGAGAATTCGTCGCTAGGTGGACCGGCGCGTGAATTTTGGATCCTGATTCTCGTCAGCTTTTTGTCAGCTGGCGTCTCTAGGGTGCCCGTTCACGCCAACGAACAGCTAATCTCATCACGTGCGAGCATGATCTCATCCACAACGTTAGGCGTTACGCCGATCTCTGCCAACCCCGCCGAATGTCTCTCCAATGCCTGTTCGTCCGCGCAGGCAAAGTTTCAAGAGAGTTTAGTCTCCGTGAAGCATAGCGCAGCGCCGGTGTCGGAACTTGAGCGTGCAATTCCGCACGCCGGCCCGCTTGGCGATCGCCTTCTTCAGAATCTTTCTGCAGTGCACCGAGCCGCACCATTGCCAGCCAGCGCACTTCCCTCGCAGGTAAGTGGCGAGCCGATTGTGGCGGGCATTCCGCCTGGGCCGGCTGCGCAGCCCGTCCTGCGCTCTCACGAAGTCGAGGTGCATCCGGTCGGCGGGCCGCAAGGCGTGGATCACTTCGAATCGACATTGGCGAATCTGCGGAATGTTTATGAGGGGGTCATTCAGGTGTCGCTCATCTCCAAGGGTGCCAGTGCTGTCGGCTCCTCTATGAATAAGCTGATGTCAGCGGGCTGAGCGGCGGGTGATGATTGTCTTGGCGCAAACAAAGATCGGCCGTAGCGTGGCCACGGGGAGGCGGCTTTATGGTTTAGCCTTATTGCCGCTTCTGCTGTCGTTAGGCGGTTGCAAGACCGATCTTTATACGAAGGTCCAGGAGCGTGAAGCCAACGAGATGCTTGCTGTTCTCCTTAGCAAGGGGGTCGATGCCATCCGTGCTGTTGGCAAGGATGGTACCAGCACGATTCAAGTCGAAGCAAAGCAACTGGCTTTTTCGATCGACGTGCTGAATGACCAGGGCCTGCCCCGCCAACCTTTCAAGAGCCTTGGCGAGGTGTTCAAGGGATCCGGCCTGGTCGCATCCCCGGTTGAGGAGCGTGCCCGCTATGTTTATGCCCTTAGCGAAGAATTATCGCGCACGATCAGCGATATCGACGGGGTTATCTCCGCGCGTGTTCATGTTGTTCTGCCGAAGAACGACCTTTTGCGGCAAGATGCCACCCCGTCCTCGGCCTCGGTGTTCATCCGACATGATTCCAATGCAAAGCTCTCAGCCTTGCTGCCCCAGATCAAGATGCTCGTCGCCAACAGCATTGAGGGGCTGGCATACGACAAAGTGGCGGTTGTGTTCGTGCCGGTCGAGCGGACTCAACGTGAGCTCACGTCTGCGCCGGCAGCTGTTTCGGTTCAACCAACGAAGTTCATCTCAACTCCCTTTGTTGCAGTCGGCGTCGGAGGTGCTGGCGCTGCGTTCGGCGTTCTGTCTTACGTCCTGCTGAGCACACGTGCGCGCCGGCTCAGTCAATCTTGGCGCAAACTGGCAAATCTTGGCATAGGCGCGAGGATGCCCGCTCCCAAGCCGCCGGCAAAAGCTGAACTTTGATGCGCGATGAGCGGAATCCAGTGTCGGTATCGATGACATCCAAGGAACAAAACTATTCAGTCAGCCCACGCTGCAATCGCCTACGTGAGCTTACGGCTTTGAGTGATCCCAGCCGTCTTGCCGCCCGTCTTGATCCGCGGCTGTCGCCTTCCACAGTGTTGCAGTTGCAGAAGGCTACCAGGCTGCAGGAAAGACTAGCCAAATTGCTGTTAGGCGGTGAACTGGTGGTCAATGAAGGTAGCTGGGGAAGGGATGTACTGCTCGGGCATGATCCGCATCGGGCGGCACTCCTAGCCGGCAGTGTTTGGCATGCTCGTTCGTTGGTAAAGCGAGTGTCAAAGCGTGATCTCGAACTGCTAATCGAAGACATTGGTGCGGAAGCACATGCGTTCGCGATCAGACACTTATCGAACGCCGTCGCAACGGAATCGATTGTCGATCCGGAGCAACTTACGCACCGGATTAAACATGACGGTTATGCCTGCCTGGGCGCTTGGCTCGCGGAAGCCTCGGAGCTTGACCGTAGGTGCGTGCTTCTCCGCTTACCTGTAGGAACGGCCGCTGACGCCCCGGCAGCCGAGCACCAGAAGGCCGCAGGCCAGCTGTTGTCGTTGGTGATGGCCCATTTAGCCGAAGAGGCAGGGACAAAATGACCGCCAACGAGCCTGGATTGCCGGAAAGCCCGCAGATACGCCCGCTGGGTCCATTCATACCAGCTGCGGAACTGGGGATCTGGTACGATGCGGTACAAACGGGCGCGCTAGCAGAGCGGTATATACGACAGGTTCGCAGCTGGGCAGCGAAAGCCTATGAGCGCGAGCGAGCGCGCGGCCACGCTGAGGGCCTCAAGACAGGCTCGGACGAAATGGCGCGGCTCGTTGCCCGAGCCGCTTGCGAGGTGGCGCGTCGGAAAGCCACTCTGGAACAGGCGTTGCCCCAGCTCGTCCTTGAAATCTTGAGCGACTTGTTAGGGTCGTTTGATCCCGATGAGATGCTGGTGAAGGCCGTTCGCCACGCCATTGACCAAAAATATGGCAGTGGCGAAGTGTGTCTTCGTGTGTCTCCTGTGAAAACGGATGCACTGACACGCGAGTTCGCGGCATTCGATGGAAGGGATGGTCGGCCAAAAGTTACCATTGATGCTGACCCCGCTCTGTCGCCGGACCAGTGCGTCTTGTGGAGTGAGTTTGGCAATGTCGATCTAGGGCTTTCGGCCCAACTCCGGGAATTGCGCCTCGGCCTTAATCCGTCTTCCCAGGAGGGCGCACCGTGACGACCCACCAAGCAAGCTACGACGATGCGGTTAGCGAAGGATCTGTGCATGCGGCGCTATCATCTCTGAGGTCTACAGCAAAGCATATCGACACGCGTGCGGTACGCGGACGCATCACGCGGGCGATTGGTACGCTGATTCACGCCGTATTACCAGGAGCCCGCGTTGGAGAGCTGTGCTTGCTGCAGGATCAAGCTACCGGACGGTCGCTTGAAGCCGAGGTCATTGGTCTGCTGCCGGATGGGGTATTACTCACGCCAATCGGCGATATGGTGGGGTTGTCTAGCCGCGCGGAGGTGGTTCCCACTGGGCGAATGCAGGAAGCTTCAGTCGGCCCCGATTTGCTCGGGCGCGTCATCGATAGCTTCGGCCGTCCGCTCGACGGCAAGGGTCCAATAAAGACGGCCCACACTCGCCCCCTCCGCGGCAGGGCGCCTAACCCAATGACGAGGCGTGGCATCGAGCGGCCCTTTCCGTTAGGCGTCCGTGTGCTGGATGGGCTTCTGACGTGTGGCGAAGGCCAGCGGATAGGAATCTATGGGGACGCCGGTTGCGGCAAGTCCACGCTGATGTCGCAAATCGTAAAAGGCGCGGCCGCCGACGTGACCATCGTTGCGCTTATAGGAGAGCGTGGGCGTGAAGTGCGCGAGTTCATCGAGCGCCATATTGGAGATGCCATTGATCGTACAATCGCGGTCGTCGAGACGTCCGATCGCTCGGCAATGGAGCGCGCGCAATGTGCTCATATGGCCACTGCACTCGCCGAGTACTTTCGTGATCAGGGGCTGCGCGTGGTTCTGTTGATGGATTCGTTGACGCGCTTTAGCCGCGCGATGCGCGAAATCGGCCTTGCCGCAGGAGAACCGCCCACCAGACGCGGCTTTCCTCCCTCCGTCTTCGCAATGCTGCCTAGTTTGTTAGAGCGCGCCGGTATGGGCGAGACCGGGTCGATCACCGCCTTCTATACCGTGCTTGTCGAAGGAGACGGTACGGGCGATCCAATCGCCGAGGAATCGCGGGGGATTCTCGATGGTCACATCATTCTCTCACGCGCGCTCGCGTCCCGTGAGCATTTCCCGGCCATCGACGTGCTATCGAGCCGAAGTCGCGTGATGGATGCCGTCGTCTCTGTGCCACATCGCAAGGCGGCCTCTTTATTCCGTGATCTGCTCTCGCGCTACAACGAGACTGAGTTCCTAATCAAGGTCGGTGAATACAGCCCGGGTTCCGATCCGCTAACTGATCGGGCAATCGCCTCCATCGAGGAATTACACAAGTTCTTGCGCCAGGGGCAGGACGAGCCGTCCACTTTTGAGGAGACCATCACGTGGATGTCGCATCTGACCGCCTGACTTCCGTTCAAACGTCGAAACTGCGGCGTGTGAAGGACATGAGGGAGCGCAGCGCGCTACGTGAGTTATCCAACATGGAAGCCAAGCGCCGCATCGCGGTCGATGCCATGGACCGTGCCTCAAAGGATCTTGCAAAGGTCGAGCAGCGCCGCGCGAGATTCGAAACTGAACTTTATCTGGAGCTGACATCGTGTGACACGATGTCTGCAACGGAACTCGATCGTCGCTGCCATCGCGCCCTTGAGAGGCTCACAGCCGAGGTCACATTAGCACGCCAAGCAGTTGAGCAGGCGCGCATCGCTCAAGAGCAGGTCACGGCAGAGCTTGTTGAGGCGCAGACCATTTGGGCCACGCGTTCGGCGGCGAGTCAAAAGTGGCAGCAGATCGAGTGCGACGTTCAGCGCACGAGCACCGCGCATTCGGAATTCGCGGCTGAACTCGAAACAGAGGATGAGATCTTGGTCCGATATCAGAATGGTTCGCGTAGCCAGACGCTCGGCAAGTCCATCTAATGACTGCTCCTCTTGTATCGGTGTCAGAATGAGGCCGGCGAGTATGCGGGGTGACTCTGCACCGTTCGAGCCAGCGCTCAGACTGTCCCATGAGGTGGTCTTGTGGCTGAACGATATCGCGCCTCAGCGGATGGTCCCGCAGAGTCGCCTTGCTGATAAGCCGCTGTCAGTTCGGGTGAACCGGATCGTGTGGCAACCGCAGCCATCTGCCATGTCCATGCTTGACTGTGTATTCCGCGTCGGAGCCGAAAAGCTTGTGTTGTCGTTGCCTCGTTCGATGGTCGAGACACTGATCTCGATTGTGCAGAATGACCTTGCTTTACCTTCCGATCCAGCCCGTTCTCTCCTTCTCGAACTGGCCCTAGAAGCGTGGCTCACTCGTCTGGAGAACTTGCTAGCCGAGGAGGTACAAGTAATCCGCATAGACGAAGCAACGATGCAAGGCCCGTATCTGGAGCTCGAGATCGCCTGTGGACCGCTTACGGGCAGTGCGCGCCTGTTCCTATTCTCGTCACTAGACGGTTTGGTTCCGTCCGCGTTCTCTATGATGCGAAAGTTGCTTGGCCAATTGCCGCAAGAGAGGCGCAAGCTTTCTCCGGAATTGCCTGTGATGCTTGCCGCAGAGATTGGCTCGTTGCGCATTCCCCTCGCGCTACTTCGCCAAGCACGAACTGGCGACGCGCTTTTGCCGGACGTCATTCCTTTTGCACGCGGCCAGCTCATCCTCACCGCCGGAACGCTGTGGGCCCCCTCGCAGGTCGCTGGTGGAAGAGTGATTCTGCTGGGCCCATTCCGCCGGCAATTCCACCCACTAAGGTGCGCAGATATGACAAACCAACCGCAAGCACAACCAGCAATGCCGCCCTCGGAAGCCGATGTCGATAGCATTGAGATCACGCTCGTCTTTGAATGCGGCCGTTGGCCCATCCCGCTGGGTGCGTTGGCAACCATCAACGAAGGCCACGTGTTCGAACTTGGCCGCTCCATCGATCGCCCGATCGATATTATTGCGAATGGAAGAGTGATCGGCCACGGCGATATCGTGCGTGTCGGTGAACAACTGGCTATCAGGCTACGCGGCGAGTTGGCGGTCAATGACTGAGATTCAACCGAACATCCTTGCGCTTATTTCGGTAACAGTCGGCCTTGGTCTACTGACGTTTGCCGTTGTCACCACGACGGCGTTTATAAAGGTCTCGGTCGTTCTCTTCCTCGTTCGTAACGCGCTCGGGACACAGTCCATACCCCCGAACATCGTTCTGTATGGCGCTGCACTGATTCTTACCGTCTTCATTAGTGCTCCGCTGTTAGAGGGGATCTACAGCCGCGTCAGCGACCCGCAACTTCACTATCAAAGTTTAGACGACTGGGTAACAGCAGCCAAGCAGGCGAGCGAGCCGCTGCGCGCCCACCTGAAAAAGTTTACCAATGAGGAGCAGCGCACGTTCTTCCTGTCATCCGCTGAACGTGTCTGGTCAGACGACATGCGCGCAAACGCAAGCGCTGATGATTTCGCGATCCTTATACCGTCCTTTCTGATCTCCGAGCTTAAGCGTGGCTTCGAAATCGGCTTCCTGCTCTATCTTCCATTCATCACGATCGATCTGATCGTGACGACGATCTTGATGGCTATGGGCATGTCAATGGTAACGCCAACACTCATTTCTGTTCCTTTCAAGCTATTTCTGTTCGTCACGATCGACGGTTGGTCGCGGCTCATGCACGGGCTGGTCCTAAGCTACGCAACGCCGGGAGGTTAACATGGATGAAGCTAGCATCCTCACTCACTTGAGCCGATCGCTCGTTGTCTTCATGATCTGGGTCCTGCCGCCGCTCGTCGCCGCTCTCGTGGCCGGACTGGTGATCGGCATCGTTCAGGCAGCAACGCAGCTGCAGGACCAAACGTTGCCCCTGACTGTCAAGCTTCTCGTCGTTCTCGGCGTGCTCGTGATGTTTGCTCCGGTACTGAGCGCCCCGCTTATCGAACAAGCTCAGCGGATTTTCAGTGATTTCCCTATCCTCACTGCGAACTATTGATGCCTCGAAGGAGGCCGCTGAGTGTCTGGTCAGAGTCATCCGTGATGAATTGCCAAGAGACAGATAGTGCAAAGGTAGGGTCAGTAGCATGCGGGTATAGAGACCGTCGGACCCCCGTAGGGGCAGTTTGGCTGATGCTCTGTTGACCAGTTATGGCAACTCAGCAACCGATTGTCCTCAGCCCTTCGAGGTCGAACATCTCCGCACGTCGAGCGGAGCCGGCTTATTGACACAAGCAAGCAACTAGCACCTCAAATGGATGGCTTGTCACCTACCGAGACGCAAACTGTGGTCAGGGCTGCTATCGACTACGCCGCTGCAGCAGGGCTTTGTTCGGCTAGGGCCCTAGGCATCATGTTCGTGCTCCCGGTATTTACGCGCCCGCGCATTAGCGGGATGATCCGCGCAAGCTTAGCGGTCGCGATCGGGCTGCCATGCCTGCCACATATCAAGGACGGCTTACAGACGCTAGATCCGGGTACCCGTGTGGTCGCCGTCGCGCTCCTCGGTCTCAAGGAGATGTTCATCGGCTTGCTGTTTGGCTTCCTACTGAGCACGCCGCTATGGAGCATCCAGGCAGTTGGTGACATCATCGACACCCAGCGAGGTGTTTCAAGCCAGGTGGACGATCCTGCGACACGCAGCCAAGTCTCGGCCACAGCCCTTTTTCTCGGAACGGCTGCAGTCACGATTTTCGTGGTATCTGGCGGTCTGCAGACACTGGTCACGTGCCTTTATGACAGCTATCTGATCTGGCCTGTCTATCGGGCACTGCCTACCCTGAGCACGCAAGGGGCAATGGAATTCTTGCGGCTTCTTGATCATATCATGCATACCGCCTTGCTCGTCTCGGGGCCGGTGGTAGCTCTCCTGCTCCTGATCGACGTGTGCCTTATGTTGCTTGGGCGGTTTGCGCCGCAAATCAAGCTGAACGATCTCTCGCCGACTATCAAGAATGTCGCCTTTGGAATCGTCATGACCAGCTACACCGTCTTCCTCATTGACTACATGGGAGCGGAGATTATCCAGTTCCATGGCGTGCTGGGGTGGCTCGAGAAGTTCTTGAGATGAACGATTCGAGCGAAGAGAAAAAGCTTCCGCCAACTCCCAAGAAGCTGCGCGATGCGCGTAAGAAAGGGCAGATTCCGCGCAGCGCCGATTTTGTGAGCGCGCTCAGCGTATCGGCCGGTCTCGGCTGCCTCTGCCTGACAGCGAGCTCAATCGAAGATGAGTGGCATGAAGCAGTACGGCTCATTGACAAGCTCCAGGAGCAGCCCTTCAACAGTGCGGTCCAGCGAGCAGTGCTCGGATTGATCCAACTTTCGATGATCACCGTCATCCCAACCATCGCAGCCGCCGTGGCTGCAGCCATTCTGGCCAGTGTTTTGGCTGCCGGTGGGCTAACCTTTTCCCTGGAGTCGCTGAAGCCAAATCTTCAGAAATTGGATCCTACCAAAGGGCTAAAGCGGATTGTCTCGCAGAAAGCGCTTCTCGAGCTTGGTAAATCGCTGATCAAAGTGCTCATACTCGGTGTTACTCTTCTTTCCACAGCACTCGCAAGTTGGAGAGCACTGGTATACGTACCCGCCTGCGGTTTGGATTGTTTTGGCCTTGTGTTCAAGGATATCAGAGCTCTGATCGAAATTGCGGCCGGCGCGTTCCTGATCGGCGGCTTGATCGATCTGCTAATCCAGCGGTGGTTATTCTTGCGCGACATGCGCATGACGCAGAGTGAGGCGAAGCGCGAGGCTAAAGAGCAGCAAGGAAATCCGCAGATAAAGGGTGAACATCGCCGTCTCAGACGGGAGACGGCGCAAGAGTCGCCGCTTGGCGTGCATCGCGCCACAATGATCGTAACCGGGCCTGCACTGTTGGTTGGGCTGCGTTACGTTCGCACCGAAACTGGAGTGCCTATATTAGTGTGTCGCGGTGAGGGCGAACTTGGCTCACGGTTGCTTGAACGTGCGCGAGGGCTGAATCTGAGTATCGTCGAGGACCCCATTTTGGCGCGGCAACTGATCCGAAAGGCTACGATGGGCAAGGCCGTTCCGATCGAATGTTTCGAGAGGGTCGCAAAGGCAGTCTTTGCCGCGGGCTTGGCCTAGCTCGGCGCGCAAAAAGTGGCTTCAATCCGGCCTTTTAGCAACCAACCTCAACTTGCGGAACCTGAAATGCAAGCGGCGCACTCTTAAAAAAGTGGAAAGCGAAACGCACTCTCTATGGCGACTAGTCCCCTCCGCGAGTCTATGGCTTAGCGCTGCTCGCGGGCTCGGCCGCTCATTGGGTTTGTGACTTGTGAGCATCGTCTTGCAAGTTGCTTTTGTCGGCGGCCGGGAGGCTTCCGTGTGCGCTAAGGGGAAGCACCGCACGATCACCGCTGGTTGGCCTGACTGCGCTATTGCCCAGCAAGTCGCGGGGATCGTTCACCATCGCTCCGAGATTACTTCGGACCGAGCAGCCAAGCGTTGGATCGAAAGAATTGTCGTCTACGGAAGGGCCAACAATCGGACGCGATGGACAGACGGGAGGACGTGCTTGGTAGACAATCGCCTCGATTCGTACCCCGAAATGACCAGACAGATCGGCTGAGGAAGGCATCAGATGTATATTGTAGGGGGCAACGCCCATCGCTCGCGCTTCATGGGCCACCTGCGCCATAAGTCGGGGTGAGCCGGAGACTTCGAGATGGAGTGCATCCCGCCGACCGCGACTGGCATTTGCGATAAAATCCCGCAGACGATACGTTTCGCTGCGAAGAAGGCGCTGCAATAGCAACACACTGGTCTTCTGCTCCACTTCAATCGCTTGTTCAGCTGGCGCAGAATAAATCGGAGCACTGTTTGTGCATCCGCCTACACTTGCCGCAATAGCGATCAAGGGGCACAGATGTCGAAAGCTCATTCATGGTCCTCATTCGATAATAAAGCCGGCTCCCTCTGTCGCGCCTGGGTTAGGCGTGCGGGGCGCGTTGCGGCCTCGCGGCGGACTTGCCAGCGTGTTCGTCAACGTACGCCCCGCGTCTGAGGGCGGTCGGATTCTGTCGGTGGGCGCGCTCATGTTGCCGGGGGTCGATGCCGGTCGCACGATGTAGGGAGTGACAACAATGACCAATTCGGTCTCCTGCTTCTGAAATGAGGAGGAGCGAAAAAGTGCACCCAGAATCGGCACATCGCCCAGCCAAGGAAACGTGCTAATGTCAGTGTTGAAATTGCGTCCGATGAGGCCTCCTATTGCAAAGCTTTGACCACTGGCAAGCTCCACGACAGTACTGGCTCGACGCGTCGAGAGAGCAGGCACGGATATTCCGTTGACGTTGACCTCACCTTCTTTTGATAGCTCGCTGACTTCAGGCTTCACGTGAATATTGATTTGATTATTGCTTAGAACGGTCGGAACGAACTCCAAGCTGATCCCGAATTGACGGAATTGCACTGAGACTTGCCGATTGTCTTGCATGATCGGAATTGGAAATTCGCCACCTGCCAGGAAACTTGCTGATTCGCCTGACATGGCGGTAAGATTCGGTTCAGCCAGTACTGAAGCGAGATGGTCGTCGGCGAGTGCGTCAAGAACAGCACTAACGTTCGCACCAGGAACGCCGAATCCGATACTTGCCGTGCCGCCGCCACCGCTACTCGTGCCGGAGCCGCCGCTCGTGGTGGAACCGCCACTGCTGCCGGAACTGCTCGCTTTGCCACTGTTAAAGCCGAAAACAACCGCGCCGTTCTGCGCCTTCGCAGAGAGGCTAATGCCAAGCTCCTTCATGGCGGTGCGCGATACCTCGGCCACGCGCACGCTCAGAGTGACCTGCAGTGAGCCCGCCACCTGGATCTTGTTGACGACCAGCGCGCCAGCACCCAGAAATTGCTCCGTAACCTTCTTCGCCTGGTCGACTAGTTCGGCATTAGGTGCTGTCCCGCTCAGAATCGCGCCGCGTGGTGTATAGGTGACTTGGATCGGATAGTCTCCGAGCTCGGCCTTGAGGGTGGCTCTAAGATCCTCGACAGGTTGGGTGACCACAACACGAAGCTCGGCCAATGCCTCGCCTTTATCGTTCAAAGCGAACAGGCTGGTCCGTCCCGACTTTTTGCCAAAGACGAAGAGGGTTGTGTTCGACGGCGCCTGGTAGTCGGCGATCGTTGGGTCGGCAACAAAGATGCTGGCCGCCGCCGCCGAAAGATGGACGGTCTTTCCCTGAGAGGAGGTAAGATTTAAAGTTCCGCTAACGCTGCCGGCAGTTGCGCGCGGCGCCTCCTGACTGCCATTCCGCTTTATCTGAGCTGCGGCAGCGAGAGGAAATATGGGGGCGACCGTGCAAAAGGCATACAGAAGTCGGAGCAGAATAGCGGTGACCGCGATTGGCCGTCCGCTTATGCGAGGATCAAGGGCGAAGTTCAAGGTAGCTGCTTCGTGTTCAAGGTGATCGGCTGGGAAGCGCATGCTGCCTTCAGTTCAAGTCCATAGCCGATGCCGCGCGCGGTTTTAATTCGTAGCGTCGCACCCGACTGGCTCAAATGTGTGCGTAAGCGATAGATCGCGACCTCCAAAGCATTGGTCGAGACTTCCTCGTTAAACGCATAGAGACCTTCCTCCAGAGACGCTCGCGGCACGGTGCGGCCTGCCCGACTGAGCAGAAGTTCAAGAATGCAGACTTCGCGGCGCGCAATCCGCAATGGCCGACCTTCAACTGTAACTTGCCGGCCGATGGGATCGAAATGTAGATTGCCGAAGCTTACGACAGGTGCCGTCATTTGCGTCGATCGCCGCAAAATGGCGCGCATCCGGGCGATGAGCTCATCGATAGACACCGGTTTTCGCAGGAAATCGTCCGCACCGCCGTTGAAGAACTCAATCCGCGTGGCTACATCGTTCAGGTTGCTGATCATCATGGCTGGCGTTGGACATCCCTGGCGTCTCAGCTGCTTCAGCCAGTCCAAGCTATTTCCATCCGGCAAGACCAATTCGAGTAAGACAATATGAAAGTTCGCGCAATCTAGCGCGGTCTGCGCCTCGTCGAGAGTCTCGATTACATCGACGGCAAAACCGCGGTCCAATAGCCCTGTCTTTACGGCGCGCGCAAAAGCCGCATCACGATCAACCAGGAGAACTCGCATTCGATAGCCTAGCGTACATCCATAGCGAAATCCGAGCGCGTTGCGGTCGACAGTGAAGTCTGGCGAATCGGCCACCTGGTCGAACTAGCCGCCCAACTGAAGGGGAAATCGGTTCGCACGACGTTCCTGCTCCTACTTGTAAAGAATGGCGACTGCCTTATGGACCTTCAGGTAAGGTGAGAAAAATCTATTGTTTTTATGTAATGCATCCAGCCGGCGAATGGATCGCGCGAACGTCATCATCTGGAAAGGAAGTGATGAAAATGAACGCGGTACCCACGAGCACGTGCATGCCAGCAGGTCCAACCGCTCATGGGAACATCCGCACATCCGTGATCACACATGCAGTTTCGTTCATGTGCGGGGGACCAAAAAGTCCAGCGACGCAAATGTATGGACGATGTATCCGCACGACTTTAAAATATGTTCGTTGCAGCACGGATAGACGCGTCATCATCTACAACGGTAGTCGAGCGCGTGGACGAAACGATCGTCTCAAGGGAGAAGGCAACTTGCCTGAGTAAAGCCGCCTGGACCGAAAGTGGCCCAAGGGGCTAGATTGTAAAATCGTACTCAGGTTTGGGCGCTGGAATGGGTGGCCTCAATTCCCAGCCGCTCAGTCATTTGATCAAATCGGCCACAGACCGGGCACCCATTTTCTTCATCATCTGTCCGCGATAGATCTTGACGGTAATCTCGCGAGCCTATTTCCGCGGCTATTTGCTTGTTCATAGGGCCACGAGCGACCAGTTTTCAAACCCCCTGTTCGCGGCCGCTTAAAGAAGAGCGAGTGCAGCTTTGAGGTCATCTTCTCGGCTTCCCGACTTTGGCGATCCGCTCGGTCGCAGCGACTACGGCATCAAGCAGCTGCTGACCGCGGAACGGCTTCGCAAGAAATTCAACGGCTCCGCCTTTCATGGCCTGGACGCTCCTCGGATGTCACCATGCCCCGTCATAAAGATTATTGGAATGTGAAATGTTCAGTTTCGCAAGTTCATTTTGGAGCTCGAGCCCGCTTACTCCCGGCAGGCAGACGTCAAGGACGAGGCAGCTGGTGACATGCGGGAGCTTGCTCTGAAGCACTCCTGAGCCGACCGAATGCAAGGACATCTAGCCCACTGACCGAAGAAGGCCCGTGAGTGAGCGGCGCACCGAGACATCGCCGTCCACAATGAAAACCGTCGCTTCCCACCGGGTATCTCAGCGTTCGCACGCATGGACCGCAAGTCAGAGCGCTTGCGCACCAGATATTCCCCTTTATAAGCTGCTGGACGGACTCATTCATCAGCGCTACTCGAATGGTGCGACAAGAGAGCCGATCGCGGCGGGCTCCCCTTTAGATACGAGCTTGCCGCGTCGGCGACGCTGTTCGGCCTAACGGCGAAGTTGGGCCTCTTTTTTGCCAGGGCCGCTCTTACGCGCGGTCCTAGACGAGAACAATGATTCGCAGAACCAGAACAGCGCGCGTACGCATGCTGCCCAGCACTCTCACGCGGCAATGGGTGGGAAACGTCAGCCGAGGACCTCAGGCCGCCCCCTGGCACTTAGTCCTCACGCGTCCACAATGGCGCGCTCTTGGTGCGCAGCTGCGGTCTCGTTCATGGGAACGGGCAGAAGAGCCACTAGGCGGCAGCCCAGATGAGCGCGCTTAGGCGGATCATCACAAGCGCCACAGGTTCGGCAGGGATGTGTCTGCCATGCATTACGCTGAGAGGTGCCACGGTTTGCCGCCTCCAAACACGCGTGGTCTGCATTTATCTCATCTAGTGTTCGATCCTTGCGCCGCGGTTTGCTGATCCAAGCCACGCGATTCGCTAACGGCAACTCAAACGTCCCCAACTCGGGCGAATGCGAGCGATCGGGTGATGTCTCTCAGGTTGGAACCTGTCTTGAGGGATTCCCAATCAGGGAATGAGTGATTTATGAGTGTCGGCTTTTGGAGGAACCGGCCGATGCGACTCTACGCATCCGATCAATCTTGTGCTGGGCCGCGAAGGCATGTCGGTGGAACCGCCGCCGACAATCGACTGTTCGTCGACGCGGCTCTGTACCGGCACAGAGCGGGGATCCCTGGCGCGATCTGCCGGAGCGGGCCACGCGCCGCTTTGAATCTTTACCGGTCATTTCTCTCTCATCGCACCCAATCGAAGGGCCCTACGGCCAATCCAAATGCTCTGGCCATATCACCGTTTCAGATCAGCCGTTTTTCCCACGCCCTCAAATCGGGTTAGCGAGACGTTCGGCAGGACTAAATCCGTCATGTGGATGAGTCCGAGGCGAGTTAACCCCACTCAGGCGCGAGTGGGTCATTGAACACGCCCATCTTATCTGCGGCGTCCGAGAGCACGTTCCGAAGAGGTCGAAATCGGCCCAAGGATCAAGCTCGCAAGCTAAGCTCTCGCGCGGGCTGAACCATCGTGAGCGCGCCCTCATGGGCGGAAAAGGGGCCACCGGGTAATGCGACTCAAGTGCCCAGGGTCATGCTAACGTAAAAGCCAGTCTTCATCTCGTGGAGGGATCAGTCGCGGTACCCCACAGCGAGAACACCTCAATGGCAGCGCGAAGAAACCAAACCTCACGCCGTCGCGATCGGCGCGAGCACGAATGCGCATTCGCAGATCGTGAATCACTTCGGCATTTGCGGGCCGTCTCAATTCTCGCCTGGGCCCGCCGTTCAAAGCAGCCGGAACGCTTTCGCACGAAAGTTCCGATTGCAGCGTTGAAATAACGATGCGCTTTGTTCGTTGCGTGCAGGCATATTTCTTTAAAGATCCAACGATTCAGCTATCGGTTTTGCTGGATTGCATGCTTGCTCTGAAGCAAAAGCCATGACCTTATGACGCCGACAGTGCTCCACCAAGGGCAAACGCGCATTCTCTATGTCTCCGACAGCCTCTTGGTAGTGACTGCGACCGGCCTCGTGCTGCTCTGCCCGAGCCTGCTCGCAGTCGCCTTCAGTTTAGGCGAACTGGTATGTTTCGCACCTTGCGCCCGAGAGCGAGACGCCTGCATTTAGCATAGCGGAATGGACTCACGGAATGACGCTCCTCCTTTGGGGAAAGTCGTCCCGTCGGCCGACCAAAAGGCTCGTCCGCCCCTCGACCGGGCAGACCCAGGAGCGGTTCCGTAGAGTACGAGGAGGAACGAGATTTCCGTGACGGGGCGGGCTCATTCGTCAGCTAATTGTCAGCCAGGCGCCTTATCTAAACAGGCTGCGCATTCGCTTGCATCGGAGTGGAGTATGAAGGGCATTGGCCAAGCTGGCAACTCGCACGGTGAGGCTACTGGAGCCGACAGCACATGGGTATCGAGCAGTTCGCGCTCGGAGTCGGGTCGTCCCCCTGGGGAAGCTAGCCATTTTTTCGATTCCGTCGTCGAGCGGATGCGCTCTGGGCCTCAAGATACAACGACGCGAAGCTCGGGAATGGCAGTCCCGATTTCGTCGTCAGCCGACGATATCAAGGCGGCAAAGCGAGAAATGGAAAGGCTGCTTCAGGAGCTCGACATTTGCCGTACCGCGGCCATGCAACCGCAGAACTCGTCAGAGATGCAAGAGCAGCTCGATAAGCTTGTCAAAGCAAGCTCAAACGTTCTGGAGTACCGCGCGAGCCTGCCTTCGCATGTGGCGCGTAGGATTTTGCCCGACGATCAGGCTCGCGGAATCCGCGACGAGGCGCTCCGTGCGGCGGACCGATGCAACGAGCTGGCCACCCCGACAATCTACCTCTTGGAGCAGAAGAGGGTTAGTGCGGCAACCGTGCTCGACCGGTTGCGCAAATCAGATGCTCCATCCGACCAGCTGAGCCGAGCGGTTTCCAGTGTAGCAAAGCACTATGCGGCCTGTATGGAGTGGTGGGGAAAGAAGGCATTGCGCTCGGAATGGATGCAGTCCGTCTGCGCCGCCACTGCCAATTTCCCGAGTTCAACGGCCGAGATGCGGCAGGCTGAAGAAGCCGCACTCCGCCTGCAAACGGGTTGGGCACTCAATACGAAGTGCATGCATCTGCAGCAGCGGATCGCTCTCGCGCAGGTCATGATTGAGCCGCTGGCGAGCACGCTCGAACCAACCACGGAAAAAATCCTCATGGATGAGAACGGGCGGGCGCGTCTGCTGGGGACCTTCGTCCGAGACGTTTTCCCGGCGTTCAACTCGACGAGCGATGCTGTCTTACAGAGCAAAGGACGCGCACTCGACGCAGAGCACTGTGCCGTTCTGGAAGGAGTCATGGAGCGGCTTTCTGAATTTGGGGCCGCGTGGCACGACATCGTTGCCAACGTAAGCGATCTCGGAAAAGATACCGTCCTCCCATCGGAACTTTCGGGCCAGATCGTCGAAGGCGCGTGGGTAACTGCGCATGAGGTCATGCGCCTCCTGGCCTTGCAGCCGAAGACGCCGGCCACCGCACCATTGGCCGACGCTGGAGCTGCGATACCGGCCAACACTACCCAGAAGGCTGTAGTGGCCGAAGGCGCAACAGCGCGCCGAAAAGGGAAAAGCAAGCGCACGTCGGCCGGTGGCGCCAAAAGCTCGGCTCACGGGCGCGCGCAACCGCAGGCCGCTACAGCCGACGAGGCAACCGCGCCACCAGCTAAGGTTGTCGTGCTCACGGATTTAGGTACGAAGAAGCTCGTGAGGGCGGAAGAAGCGCATGCGCGGGCATCATCGTCGCTGACGGCACAGTTGGGGATCTGGCAGGCCTCGCCTTCGATCGAAGAATTGCCCCAACTCCTCAACCGGTTGGATGAACTTTTGCAATTCGATCTGGCTGGTCAGCAACGGGCAGCCTCGGAAGCGCGCCAGATGAAACCAGAGGATGCCGACCACGTCGTGGACACAGTCGTCGAGCGCCTGCGGACGCAGGTCGCCGAGATGCAGGCCTGTGTGGGCGCGTTGCAGGAGCCAGGTCGACTGCGCTTACTCACGCCTGCACAACTGCCCCAAGTACACAGCAAGATAGTCGAACTCAGAGAGGTGTCGTCCCAAGTTCAGGGGATTGCCGATTCTTTGGAAAAGCGAAAGGCCACCACCAGGATTGATTGCATGAAGACCTACGCCTTCCCCTCGCAGAAATACCTTGAACAGTTGCGGACGGCCGAGGAGTTGGCATCCCCGGATCTACCGCGCGCGCTAAAGGGCGAGCCTGGGGCGCTGTTTGAGATCAAGCTGCAACCCAAGGCGCTGCGCAATGGTACAATGCCGAATCCCATGTGGGTGCACATCCATACGAAGCGGCCGGTACATGGGTGGCAGTTAGCGACGCTGGACGACGCTGACTTCGCCGCTTGCCACGTCAAGTCCAATTCACAACGCGGCTTCAATCGGCAGTGGCAGAACGCCCGGGCCGCCACGGGTCACGAGGACGTCGTGGTCCACCGCGGCAAGCTCACACCTGCATTCTGCAAGTCCTTGTTGCCCACTGTGCTTAGCGGCACCGCTCAGTATCGGCTTGCCGAGCCGGAACACCGATCGACCTGGGACGATTCACACGGGATTTAGTATGGGGATGTCCCCCGGTCAGTCCTATGCACCACGAAGCTTGATGCCGGCTTGACGCGCTCGATATCATTTGGCTGGCTCACGGCGCTCTTCTAATTCGGGCATCATCTTCGGGAGACCGGCTCGTGACGCCGAGCGGTTCGACTGAGGAATGAAATCTATTCCGCGAGTTCGGGGCGTCGCCGTTGCCGCGAACGCCGCTAAAAGGCTCCAGCGCTCAGGTCGATTCCAAAGGCTACTGCGAGAAGCGAAGCAAATGATCCAGTTCCGCAGAACAAAGAACAATCGTGGGTGAATCGAGACCGGTACCGGGCTTGGTGACATCAGAAACGACTTTCGTGTAAAGAGATATGATAGCTCAAATGCTTGCTTATGCTCGTCGTAAAAAAAAACCTGCCGGATGCTCTCGTTCGGAGTTTCAGATGCCATGGACAGGCTGCACTTTTGGAGCGCTTTCATTAATGAGCGAGAAATCTGATTCGTTCTGCAATCCGCGCTGACGAGCGCTCTCGAAATAATGCCTCGGCGAGTCGGTTGAGAGCCGACGGAGTCCCTCCACCAGCATCTCAACCAGAACTTGGCGAAGGTTTCCGCGCGTACTCCTCGAGTTGCTCCAGACTGGTCGAAATGGACGCTGGTCAGCTCACCGGCAGAACTTCCATGGCAGCGGCAATGCGCCAGCTCGACAACGGTCACCGATGTTGTTCAGGGCCTTGGGTCGAAGAGATGAGCTTGGGCAAATGGCCGAAGCTTGCATCTTCAGAAGTTGAAGGCTCCGCACGACCTGGCCTCGACAGCGGATCGAGCCGGCAGCTCTCGGTCGAAGTCTCCTCCTCGTCGGAGAATGCGTCCGCTAATGTTCAGCGTGTCGCGGCCGCGACCGACGAAATGGTGGCCACGATCACCAACATCGGCCGACCGTTGAGGAAGTGGCCAATCTGGCCGGCGAAGCCGTCCGCCAGGCCACTCAGCGACAAGTGCATACTGAGTGTGACGGCAGGAGCGGGCGCGAATCGGAAACGTTGTGCAACTGATTGACGCGATCGCGCGCCAAACCAATTTGCTCGCACTGAACGCGGCGATTTGAAGCCGCGGGTACTGGCAAAGGGTTTGCAGTCGTGGCCGAATAACTCAAATCTCTTGCTGCACAAACCGCCTACGCGAACCGGAGATCAGCGAACACATCAGCGGCATTCAGGCAGCGGCGTCTTAGTCGGTGGCTGCCCTTGCCGAAATCGGCGACATCATAGGTGGAATCTCGAACTCCGCCAAAACTGTGGTCGACGCCCGTCAAGGAGCGGGAGGCAACAAGGCAGCGCGGCGATTGTCTCGTCAAAAATCTTTCCCAAGAGCGAGAGGTTTTCTGGATCGTAGACACCTATGCGTTGCTGCACGCTCGCGTCCTTGCTTACCAACGCGCAATAGCGCACCTGACCAAGGCGTTTGGCTCCGGTAGGGCTAAAACAAGACAGACTTGCGGCGTACACCAATAACACGGCAGCACTGCTCGAGTGAGGCAGTCGTGCAACAGAGCGTTTTTTGCCTTCCCTCAGACCTAGCGGCTAACCCCAAATCGAGTTCGCGCTCGACATCAGTGGAGATGCTGTGATCAATAACCTGAATAGCACGCTTCAAAGACGCTTATTGCAGGTTCCTGAGGTGCGACTCAACATTAATAAGAGCGCACGGCCGCTGCACCATTGTGTTCACAAGTACTCGGAACTCTAAACGAGAGAACACCAAAAAGATGGTAGGTGCAAAGCGGCGAGCTCATCGCCTACAACCTTCTGGGCGGAAGAGTTGCACTTGCACAAGGAATGCTTCCGAGAGTTTCCGAGCCCTGTGACCGATCCCGGCGAGTGTTTCGCGAACGTGAGCTTCGAAAATGACGATTATCCGAAAGAAGCCAGAAAGGGGAAATGTTGCTAATAACGAAGCCGTTCTTGAACATAGTTGTTCCTCGAGCCGCTCGAACGGCTAGAGCTTGTATGACGATAGAGCGTGACGAGGCGCTTCGATTGCGTTAGGAGGGCTACTTATTTGACTGGTCTCACGCACCGCAAGACATGTGGGACGCCTCATCCAATAATATGCGCCTCATCCAAATGCTTGCCGGATCTGCATTCTGAAGTGTAGGCCACTGAACGGCCTCGGTGAAAGCTGGTAACGGCAATGGGGGCGGCAAAACCCGCAAGGGTGCCGTCTCTGCGACCAGCTTCGCTAACCTCGACGGCAGCATCGCTATTCGTTCAGTCCCCGATAGCATAGCCGGGATCATGCTAGTGCCCTGAACAATGACCTCAATGCGCCTCTTGAGCCCATGCTCGTGCAGGCACCATTCATCGATGGAGGGCTTCTGGGTCGGTCCGAAATTGGCCGCAACATGTCCCATTGATGCGAATCTCTCGAACGTAAGTTGGCCTGCCAGCTGTTTATTCATGCGGCAGCCCACACACACCAGAGTTTCTTCGAACAGTTGTGCTTTGGGATGCGCGCTGGACAGAAACAATTCCGGCAGAATCAGGAAGTCGACTTCGCCGCGCCTGAGAAGCTCATCGGGTTCGTCGGCGCGTGAGAGCAATTCAAAACGCACGCCGGGGGCTTCTCGCGCGACCCGGTCGACGATGTTACGGAAGAAGACGACCGTCATGAAGTCGGAAAGGATAATCTTGAAGCGGCGGGTCGACTCCACTGGGTTGAACACGGTCCGGGAGATAATGGAGACCTGAATGCGTACCAGAGCCTCCCGAATTGGAGCGGCGAGATCTTCGGCGCGCGGAGTTGGGACAAGTTCGCGCCCCCTCATCGTGAATAGTTCATCACAAAAATAGACGCGCAGCCGGGCGACTGCGGCGCTCATGGCCGGCTGCGTTAAGTTGATGCTGCGCGCTGCTGCGGTGAGATTGCGCTCTGTCATCAGAGCGTCGAGCGCGACCAGAAGATTTAGATCAAGACCCTTAAAACGCACGTCTCTTGCTCCGTTTTATCGCGGTGCGTCGCACGTTTGAGCAACTCAATCGCCTGCATTTGCGATTGCAGTCTCATGGCCGAGAGCGCCCAAAGCGTAGGACAGAGGTTGGTTCCTGGCGGACCACTGTCGTCGCATGCGCCATCTCGCCGACAGCTTTAGTCAGACCGG
>NZ_JBANAZ010000063.1:0-27500 GCF_059803455.1 Bradyrhizobium sp. UFLA05-108
GAGATGTCGCAGCCCGGCCGAACAAGGAGATGGCCAATAACGAAAGCGCTTGACACCAATCGCCCCATACAAGTCCTCTGGCCCGATGCTGCCCGGCTCGAAGCTCGTCCAAGCGTCGGCTGTCGGGTGTAGACCGGAAGTGGCAGCGGTCCAAAACGCCGACTTTGACCCGTAGCTGGCATTCACGGGCAAGTTGATATTATAAAGCGATACTCCCAGACGAGGTGCTTCGGCCATGCCAAATCGTCGCCAAATACTTTCAGGAATAGGAACAGTGGCCATGGGGGCGCCGATCCTGCCGGCATTGGGGCAGCAATCGCCCACGTACCTTTCTGACAAATTCGCAACCGATGTGATCCGAAGGCTCGATCAGGCAGTTGCAGAGCGGCGTGTCTGGAACATCCACGGGCTTGTCGTTGTTCAGAACGACAACCTAATTGTTGAGCGCTATTTCGAGGGGCAAGATCGCGAGAGAGGCGTCGGCGATCTCGGCACGGTCAAATTTGACGCGAGTGCGATGCATGATCTGCGATCCTGCTCGAAAAGCATTGTGGCGTTGCTCTACGGAATCGCCCTTCAACTTGGGAAGGTACCGGCGCCAGAGGTAAGCCTGCTTACGGCTTTTCCGGAGTATATTGATCTCGCCAACGAGCAGCGCTCGCGCGTGACTGTTCACCATGCTCTCTCAATGACCATGGGTACGGATTGGGATGAAAGCAGCCTGTCCTATGCTGATCCACGCAACAGCGAAATCGCAATGGACAACGCGCCAGACCGCTACCGTTACATATTGGAGCGCCCGGCCATCGACACTCCGGGGATGCATTGGAATTACTGCGGCGGCGCGACGGCCTTGCTCGCTCGCTTGATTGCCAAAGGGTCAGGCAAGTCCCTGCATCAATTCGCGCGCGAGTTTCTTTTCGAGCCGCTCGGTATGGGTCCCACTGAATGGGCCGTCGGACCAGACGGCGAGCCATTCGCAGCGTCAGGCGCTCGCATGTCCGTTCGCGACCTCGCAAAGATTGGGACGTTGATGCTTCACGGCGGTCGGCAAGACGACCGTCAGATTGTGCCTGCTGAGTGGATTCGGCGCTGCACTACGCCTATCGTAAGTTGCGACGAGATGCGACGTTACGGCTATCAATGGTTTTTGCTCGATGTGGCATTCGGGAAACCAAAAGGATGGGCCGTAGGAAGATTGGAACGCATGTGGATGGCGCAAGGAGAAGGCGGACAGCGTTTGTATATTGTACCTGCCCTTCAGCTAATCATTGCCTTGACATCTGGAAATTATGGGGCCGACGACCAGGGGGTCCCTCCTACACGTGTTCTGAGTGAGGTGGTTCTGGCGAGCATATCCTAGCCTTCCATGTGTCTGTTTCTGGCCCACCGCGACATTTGCTGCGGTTTCGCAAAGGCGGTCGGTGTCGAAGCGAACCGGACATCGACGAAGATTGATGAGTACGCGCCCTAGTTCGGCAGCCAAGTATCACCGTCCCGACTGCGACTGCTACAGCCCCCTGTTAGCACCAGTCTGATGATCCGCGACGCGGGCCTGGATGATCTTGTTGCCGAAATAGTTGGCGGCAAGGCCGATACCGAGCGCGGCGAGGCTGCCGCCGAAGCCGGGAATCATCGACGATGCGGCCACGGCCGCGCCCTTCGCCAGGACCTGCAAGGCGGTGCCGTCGGTGAAAAAGCTTGGCAGCATGTCGAACACCGTCTGCAATTGTGGCCTCGCCTGGTGCGCGATGTCGGCGAGCTGAAGGACCTTGGAGAGGTCGGGGTTCTTGGTGAGCACATCAGGCGGAATCAACGCTTTCAGCTGCTGCAGCACATTGGCGTTTTCCGGGGTGATCAGGTTCTTCAGGTCGACGGCTTGCAGCTGGCGGAGACCTTCCTTGATCTGATCAAGCTTGTCCGTCTGCTGTTGCGACGACAGGAAAACTTGCAGGTCGCCCAGAAACTTGAACAACCCCTGCGGCAATTGTCCGGTCGGCGCTGATACCACCGGCGCACCTGCCGAATTCGCCATCTCGACGATGCCGCTGTTGCCGATGCCGAGCACACCGAGGATCGACGCGATCCACCCCGCTGTCTTGGTATGATCCGCCTGCTTGATGGTCACGGAGCCCATCTTGCGCAAATCGTCGGCCGTCGCCCGCACGCGGTTCGGGTCGAGCGCACGCGGGCGCGCGGTCTCGAAGGCGGCCGCGGTCGCAGCATCCGCCACGCCTGTCAGCGGCAGATCGTTGTCGGCCTGGAACGCGAGCAGCGCCGCGCGCGTCAGCGGTCCGTAGTCGCCGTCGATCGCACCCGGCGGGTAGTTGAGACGCTGGAGCTGTTGCTGCACGAACGTCGCGCTCAGGGATGGCAGCGGCGCGTAATTGCCCGCCACGCCGATGTTTGCGAGCGCAGGTGCGCCCGTGAGAGCGTTGAACGCCCCGAACTGCGGGCGTTGCGGATTGGGGTCATTCGGATCGACGCTGAGGCCGTATAACGTCGAAGGCAGCCGCTGATGCAGATTCCATTGCCCGGAGCGCAGGAAGGTGGCCGTGCCGTTGAAACCGCTGGATTGGGAGACCCAGGTGAACGACACCAGTCCGGCCGCGAGCAGTGCCTGGCACACTGCGCCGCTGCCATAGACCCCGACCTGATAGCTGGGAGCGCCCGCCCCGCCCGTCAGGACCTGCCGAACCGCGCGAAAATACGGAACGATGCGCGTGCGGATGTCCGCATCGGAGGCGTCATAGTCGACGGCGAAGTAGATCGCTGAACCTGTGGGCTGACCGATGACGTTCGCCGCGTAATCGCGCGCGTAGGCGCCGTCCTTGGCACCCGCGTCCTGCGAGAACGATGCCGCGGAATCGCCGGCGCCCTGATAGACGATGGCAAGCTTCATTCCGGCGCGAACGATGGCGTCGGCTTCGTCGGGCGTCAGCCGCTTCTCGGGCTGGTGCGTGTTGCGGCAATAATAGCGGATGATGGTATCGACGCCGTTCTGTTTCAGCGAAGCCAGACGCGGAGTTGTCCGCATGTTGGTGTCAATGATCATGGCTCGCCCCCGAGTTGGACGGATTGGCCGTTGCGGCCGACATGACTGTCTTGCTGGGTGTCGTACATGGTCATCGGTTCGTGTTGGCGCCCGTGACGTGGTCGCGCGTGCGGGCCTCAATGACGCGATTGCTGAAATAATTGGCGGCAAGGCCAATCGCGAGCGTCGCGAGCGATCCGCCGAAACCCGGGATCACGCTGCCCGCCACGGCCGACAGCCCCTTCGACAGCAGCTGAAGCGTCGAGTCGTTGGCGAACATCCCCGGCAAGGCGTCGAAGATGGTGTGGAACTGCGTGAACCCGCGCGCGCCGTCGACGATCTGAAAGAAATTGCCGAGTGCCGGATTTGAGCTGATGACATTGGCGGGGATCAGCCCACGGATATTGTCGAGGATCTGGATATTTTCCGGCGACAGCAATTGCTTGACGTTGAAATTCTGCAGCTGCTTGGCGGCATCGAGCACCTGCTGGGTGTTCGCCGGATCGGCACGCAGCTGGGGTGACGTCAGCAGCTTCTGCACTTCTGTCAGGAACTGGGACAGATTGGGCGCCGGGGGCACAGCCACGTTGTTGTTGACGACCTGGACCGCGGCGCTGTTGCCGATGCCGAGCGCGCCGAGGATCGTCGAGATCCAGCCGGCGATCTTGGTGTTGTCAGCGGCCTTGATGGTCTGCGAGCCGCTCGCCCGCAGATCGTCCGACGTCGCGGAGAGGCGATCGCGCGAGAGCGGTCGCGGCTGCGGCCGGGCGAACGCGACCTGGGTGGCCGCATCCAGGACGCCGGTCGGGGATACGTTGTTGTCGGCCTGGAACGCCAGCAGCGCCTCGCGCGTCAGCGTGCCGAACTGGCCGTCGATCTCGCCCAGCGAATAGCCAAGCTCCGTCAGCTTGCGCTGCAGGCCCTCGACCAGCGCGCCCTTGTCGCCGAACCTGAGCTCGGTCGTCCCCAGCACGGGCGTCGTTTGCAGCTCCCGCTGCGGCATGACGTCCACACTGATCTCTGGCGCTTCCGCCCATCCGAGCGCGGTCTGCCGGATCTCGGCGAGCCGGTTGAGCCAGCCGCGGCCGAACGTGTCGAAGATGGCAAGGCTGCGCAGATAGGATTCGTAGGTCGAGCAATAGTCCTCGACGAGCATCTTCTGATCGGCGGCAAGGCAGGCATCTATCGTAAGCGACCCCATGCGTCCGTCCACCGCGAGCCCGTTCTGCCCACGGGCCAGCGCCTGCTGCAACAAACGGATGGCGCGCGTCGTCCCGCTCAGAACGGCCGTGTTGTAGACGACCTGGGCGGCCGGCAGCGGGATCTCGTCGCCATGCACCGGCGTCCAGTAGTTGGCGCGGAAGATCTGCAGCGCCTCGTCCCGCGTGAGGTTTCGCACGTCATCGGCGGTGACCGGCGCATGCCGCCAGGCCGACAGGTCCTTCTGCGTGATGCCCATGTTGGTCGGGCCGCCGGGATCGCGCGGATGATTGGTGTAGCCGCCCTCCCATTTCTCGATCAGGGCATGCACCTTCTCGAAATTTCCGAGCGCGATGTCGCCTTGCAAAGGCGTCCCGCCGCCGCGCGTTTCCATCAGCCGGTCCGGCACCGGCCGGCCGTTGACTACGCCCTTCACGGAGCCCCAGTCGATGCCCGTCGCGAGATCGTCGGGCTTGACGTCGATCTCGAAATGCATGGTGTCCTTGATGTTGATCCAGTTGCCGCCCCACTCGAACACCCGCTTCTTGTTGACCGTCTTGATCGCAAGCACGTCGTCGATCATGGCCTGGGTCATGTCGGTGTCGGCAAGGTTGCGCTTGACGTCCTGGGCGCGCAGATCCTGCGTCGGCTGGTCGGAAAAGCGGACCTTGCGCTGGTCCGAGGTCTCCTTGTACGGGTTGGTCGTCCAGTTGACGTCGAGTGCAATGCCGTAGGCGTGCAGGCTCTTCTCGGTGCCGCCGGTAATGGCGCGGCAGTTGTAGCTGTCGGTATCGGCTGTCCTGATGTTGTAGCCATGGGCTGCCAGCACCATCGACAGCGCCTGCCAGGCATCAGCCGTCGGGGGCGCGACGAGGATCTCGTCGGGACCAAACGCGATGCGGGCCATCGCGTGTTCGGCGCACTCGAATGTCTTCCAGTTCACGCGTTGCTGGGCGGTCGATTCGCTCATGCTGCCCCCTCCATCGCCTGCTCGTCAGCCACGGCACGGACTCGAGACAGGGGATGCGCTCATTAAAGAACTGCGTGCCGCGTGGGCGTTTCAGCCCGTGCGACTTCAAGGACTTGCTCGAAATAGGCGTTCTACAAATGCAACCTTAGGCTACAGCAAGGACCGTCACGCTGAATGTGAACTGGATCACTTGCGGCAAATCGTCCATCGCGACGGCGCACGCGATCGCGTTCCCCGCACAGCGGCAGGGCCGATCGCGTATCGGGGAGATCGTGGAGGGCGATGCCTTTGCGGGTGATGTCTTTGCGGCCCATCCTTCGAGACGGCCGCCTTTTGGCGGGCTCCTCAGGATGAGGTCTCGTCGCGGCGAAAATCTAGACCCTCATGGTGAGGAGCGCCGCTTGCGGCGCGTCTCGAACCATGAGGCCGAGGACCCTTCGCAGCCTCTCAACCGCCATATGCGAGAGCACCGGGGGACGCGAACAAGGCATCCCGCGATCAGCACCGCCAGCAAAGGACGCGAGACGGCCCCCAACTCAGTTGCTGACCCGGTCCAGCTCGACGGACACTTCGGAGGCCCAGGCCCCCGGCGATTCCAGCGCGAAGGATTGATGGTTGGCCTTGGTCCGAATGGTCACGAAAGCGGCGACGGTGTTGCCTTCGATCCTTGCCTCGACAAGTCCGTCCGAGCTCTTTCCGGTGATCTTGCCGCCCTGGCGATACTCGCTTTCAAACCAGTTGCCCGAAAGCGTGGAGCCCTCCTGCTCGATCTGGGCGGACAGCAGCATCTTGTAGGCATCGCTTGCGCATTTCAGCTCGAAGCTCATGGATTTTTCGGGCTTCTTGACCACGTAGCTTGCCTTGCAGCGAATTCGCTCGCGGCCCCCTTCCGAGAGCTTCATGGAACCGTTCCCGGACCACGTCCCGGCAAGACCATCGATCGTTGCGCTCGCATGCGATGAGGCGAGCAGCAGACAGCCGAGGACGGCCGCTCTGATCTGCCGCTTGTAACAGCCAATTCGTATCAACGCTCTGTACTCCCTGCGCCATTGGTTTCGATTCGGTTAGGTACTCGAAAATGAGGGTGTCCTAAAGATGTCCGATAGTTGGCTGCTCTTGGCGGGCGGGCCCGCCAGCAACATTCCGCAACAAGAAAGCCTAAAGCGCGATGAGATCAGGATGAATCGTCATCGCGCTTCAGGTTGTTGATTGAGCATGATCTCCGCGCAAACGCGTTCCGCGTTTGTCGCGAGGGAAAACCGCTCCACACTTTGCGCTAACGCGGCCCTTCGGGTCCGGATCATGCTCCAGGTGCGCGCGGCAGAAGGCACCGGAGGTTGCTTTTTTGCAGTCCCGCAACGCCAGACAACCACACGTTAAAGATTTCTACCTAGTGATCGCTCCATCAATCTTCGCGGGTCATCAACCGGAGACATTCGCTCATGAAACGCCGTGACTTCCTGATCAGCGCATCCGCCGTCGGTTTTGCAGCGCCTGCACTGTTCAGGGCGGCCGTGTTGCCGGCGCTGGCTCAGCAAGCGCAAGCGCCTGCCGGTGCGACCATCGTGCGCGCGGCGATTTTTCCGGCGATCGGCTTTTCGCGCGTCGGCAATGGCGATGAATGGTTCCTCGCGCCTGAAGTGCCGGGCCTGATGAATGAGCCCGCGGGCGGATTCAAGCAGGGACCGAGCCGCATCAAGAAGCAGGTCCAGCGCTTTCGCGTCTACGGCTATGATGATCAGGGCCGCGTCGTGCGCGAGCTCGGCGAAGCCGACGGCCTGCGATGGACCGTGCATGTGGCGAACACCAAGGCGGCCTGGTACGGCTATTCGAACGCAATGGACGGCGGCGACAATGCGCCGGGCATTCCCGGCGCGTTGCGCAATGCCGCCATCGAGCCGGCCCGCCGCGAAGACATGCTGGTGATCGACGCAGGTCCAGTCCGGATCGACGGCGCTTCGAAGAACGCCGATGGCCGTGACGCGGCCTATCGCATGGCCGGCAAGTTCTGGAAGACGATGCCGGTGACGCTCGGTCATCTGCGCACCGACGAGGCCGGGCGGCTGCTGGTTTTTCCCGCCGACGGCATCTCCAATTCCGCCCTGCCGCAGAACCCGGTGCGCGACTTCACCAACAATGACGGATGGCATGACGACTGGTGCGACGGCTGGGTGAAGGCCAGCGTCTGGATCGGAGGCGCGGACATGGCCTGCGAGCCGGCCTGGGTCGTCTGCTGCGGTCCGAAATTCGCGCCGCAGATCGAGCCGATCGTCAGTCTCTACGACGCGGCGCGCGAAGCCATGATCGCGTCGGGGCACATGAAGCCGGTGTCCGCCGCGGTGTCGTTTCGCCGGGATGTGCTTCCGATCCTGCGGCGCTCCGGCATGATGCAATGGATCGTGCAGGCGTCCTATCTCAGCAAGGCCTGGAGCGATCTCGACGATCTGTCAGATCCCGCTGTCGTGCAGTCGCTGGCGGACCCCGCGGAGAAAGCGCGTCCCGCGCGTGAGAAGGTTCTGGCCGCATTCCGCAAGCCCGGCGGCAAAGACCGGCGCTCCGACGCGCTGCCTCCCATGCTCGGGGATGGCGTCAACTTCCCGGGAAGCCCGACCGGCTGGCTCACGCTGACGCCGACCCAGTACCAGATCCTGAGCCACTGGGCCAAAGGCGAGTTCACCGACGACCTCAACGACGCGGCCGCCAACGCGGTCGAGAAGCTCGACGACATGCCGTTGCCGCTCCGACCGGAGGCGCTCACGCGCGCGGCATTGGATGCCTGCTCGGGTGGCGCATTCCATCCGGGCGTCGAGATCACATGGCCGGTCCGCCATGCCGAGCTGTATCGGTCCACGACGGAAACACCGCTTCCCTTCCGCATCGCGATCTCGACGCGGAAGAGCCTCGTGCAGGATGTCGGATTGCAGCTCAATCCGCAGAATGTCTTCTCCGGTCATCCCGATCGGAAGGAGGCTGGCGCACCGGTGGGGCCGCAGGCACCGGGCGATCTCACGCGATGGATGGGCGTTCCCTGGCAGGGCGATGCATTCAGCTGCCAGTCAGTCCTGACGGCGGACGGTTTCCCGACGCCGGTCTGGTGGCCTGCGCTGCTTCCCGTCGACGTCCTGCCGGAAGGTTTCTACAAGCAGATGATGCGCGCGGATCTTTCGGCGGAAGAGCGGCTGCGCTTCTACCACGCGCGGGTTGCCTGGTCGCGCGGGGCGGCCGGCATCGGCCTGCATGTCGAGGCCAGCTACACCGACGGATTGCGGCGAATGATCGAGCTGTGGACGCAAATGGGCGTCGTGGTGCGCCGTGCCGGTCCGAAGGATGTCCCGGGCATTCCCAAGGACGTTTTCGTCGAAGTGCAACGCGGCACACTGGATCTTTCCAACGTCAAAGACCGCTCCTAGACGCACATGCATCAGGTCGTGATTCTGGGTGCGGGAATGGCAGGGATGGCCTGTGCCCGCACCCTTCTCAGGCGGGGATGCCGTCCGCTTCTCATTGCGCCCGGTCATGACGTCGCCAATCGCGGCGAAACGCTTTCATTTCGAGCATCTCCCCATCTCGAAAGGCTCGGCTGGCTTGGCCTGCTCGACGCAGAGACCGCGATCGCGTGCCAGGGGCGCTATTCGGTGTGGGGCAGCACCACGCTGCGGCGGGATGCGTTTCACCAGGACGGAGCGTCGGGCTGGCATATCGACCGGCAGCGGTTGGAGACCCGCATGGCCCAGACGCTCGATGCCGACGGCCTCGCGCGACAGTGCGCGGAGGCCGGTCGGCTCTCGCGGGCGTCGGACCACGTCGTTGTCGATCTTGCCGATGGCGCCTCGATCGAAGCAGAGTTCGTTGTCGACTGCTCCGGCCGCGCCTCGATCACGTCCGGGGGCGAAACACCGCTTCGGCGTCTGGACAAGCTCGTGGCCTGCTACGGCATTTTCGAGCTTGCGCAGGATGTCGAAGCCGTGCCGGCGACGCTCGTCGAGGCCGTCGCGGCGGGATGGTGGTACATGTCCATGCTGCCGGGTGACCGCATCCTGCTCTGCTTCTTCACGGATTCGGACCTGCTCCCGGCGGGCCTGCGCAAGAACATGACTCTATGGGCCGATATGGTTTCGCACACCCATGCGATCTCCGCGCGCGTGACGAGCCTCGGCATCGACATGGCTGCGTGCGCGCACCTAGAGTTCGCGCCGGCGAGCACCACCACCATGTCAGGGATGGTCGACCATCGCATCATTCGGGCGGGCGATGCCGCGACTGCGCTCGATCCGCTGGGAGCGAACGGTCTTGCCACCGCGCTATGGAGCGGCATCCAGGCCGCCGAGAGCGTAGCCGGTGCCCTCGCGCGGGATACAACGGCATCCCGGCGCTACGAGCGACAGTTTCTGGAAGGGATCGCATCCTATCTGGTCACGCAGCGCGCAATGTATGCATCGGAACGTCGCTTTCCCAACGCGCCCTTCTGGCAGCGACGCAACGACGTTTCGCTCCAGACCATCTCGCCTGCGATTGCGACACCCTGAGCCGCTCGTCCGGTCCCAAAACAAAAATGGCCCGCGCGAGGCGGGCCATTTTCTCATCGGAACCGGTAAAGTCCGAATTTGGTTGCGGGGATAGGATTTGAACCTATGACCTTCAGGTTATGAGCCTGACGAGCTACCGGGCTGCTCCACCCCGCGTTAAGCTTTTGCACGCCTTTTCGGGAATCTGGGGGACGGTCGAAGGACCAGCGCTCGTCGCGTGGCTTGCTTTCGCGTCCCAAAGGGTTCCTTGGAAGGCAACCCCGGGGCCAAGCCCGTCGGGTGCGAGGGCTATGTATCAACCGCGAGGCTCTTTGGAAAGGCCCGAGGGAACGTTTTTTTCGACTTTATGACAGGCAAAATGCACCCGTGAGGGGCGGAAAAAGCCAGCACTTGCCATAAGTTCCGCAAAGGACCAGCTTGCGGCAACAAGATGACGGGGAAACGCCATGTCCCAAACCCTGAGAAACGCCCGGTTGTGCCACCGGGGGCTGCTGGATTAGAGCGCCGCCACAAGACACCACTGTCATCGTCCGGCTTGACCGGGCGATCCAGTATTCCAGAGACGGCAGAGCCTGAACCGAAAAGCCGCAGCGTACTGGATGCCCCGGCTTCGCCTTCGCGGGGCATGACGGCAATGTTCAGTGGGGGAAAACAACAATGACTGACACATTCGATTTCGTGGTGATCGGCGCGGGCTCGGGCGGCTGCGCGGTGGCGGGGCGGCTGTCTGAGGATGCGCAGACCTCGGTCGCGCTGCTCGATGCGGGCGGCAGGAACGACAGTTGGCGGATCACCACGCCCTTCGGGCTCGCGCTGCCATACAGCGCGGCCAACTGGGCCTTCGACACCGTGCCGCAGAAGGGGTTGAACGGCCGCGTCGGCTATCAACCGCGCGGCAAGGGATTAGGTGGCTCCTCGGCGATCAACGCCATGGTCTACATCCGCGGCAACAAGTGGGACTACGACCACTGGGCCTCGCTCGGCAATACCGGCTGGTCGTACGCGGACGTGCTGCCCTATTTCAAGCGCGCGGAGAACAATGCCGATTTCGACGGCGAGTATCACGGCAAGGGTGGCCCCCTGCATGTCAACAAGCTGCGCTCCGAAAATCCGATCCATGACGTCTTCCTGCAGGCCGCGCGCGAGGCGCAGTTTCGCGTGCGCGAGGACTTCAATGCCGAGGACCAAGAAGGGCTCGGCAGCTACCAGGTGACGCAGCACAATGGCGAGCGCTGGAGCGCGGCGCGCGCCTATGTGCATCCGCACATCGGAACACGCGCAAGTCTACGCGTCGAGACGGGGGCGCAGGCGACGAAGATCCTGTTCGAAGGCACCCGCGCAGTCGGTATCGAATATATGCAGGGAAAGCAGAGGAAGCAGCTGCGCGCCCGACGCGAGGTGATCCTCGCCTCGGGCGCGTTTCAGTCACCGCAGCTCCTGATGCTGTCGGGCGTAGGCCACGGCGAGGCTCTAGGCGCGCACGGCATTGGCGCCGTGCATCATCTGCCGGGCGTCGGACGCAATCTCCAGGACCATCCGGATTTCGTCTTCGTCTACGCCTCCGACTATCCGCATTTCGTGCACAGTTCGCTCGGTCGATTGCCATCGCTGCTCCGCGCGATCAGGCAATACCGCCGCGAGCGTCGCGGTCTGATGACCACCAACTTTGCCGAATGCGGCGGCTTCCTGAAGACGCGGCCCGATCTCGATCTGCCCGACATCCAGTTGCACTTCGTCATTGCGATGCTCGACGACCACGGCCGCAAGCGCCACAAGGAGGCGGGTTTCTCGTGTCACGTCTGCCTGCTCAGGCCGCAGAGCCGCGGCAGCGTAGCGCTGAAGAATGCCGATCCCGCGCAGGCGCCGCTGATCGATCCGAACTTCCTGGGTGAGGCCGCCGATCTGGAAGCGATGGTCGCCGGCTACAAGACGACGCGGCGGCTGATGGAGACGCCGTCCCTGCGCGCATTGCAGAAAAAGGACATGTTCACGTCCGATGTGAAAGCCGACGACGATATCCGCGCCATCCTGCGCCAGCGCGTCGACACCGTCTATCACCCGGTCGGCACCTGCAAGATGGGCACTGATCCGCTCGCGGTGGTCGATCCCAAGCTCAGGGTGCACGGCCTCGAAGGTCTGCGCGTCGTCGATGCCTCGATCATGCCGACCCTGATCGGCGGCAACACCAACGCGCCGACGATTATGATCGGCGAGAAGGCGGCGGATATGATCAAGGAGGAGATGCGGTGACGTAAGTCGCGCAATCTCATCACGGTCGTCCTGGCGAAGGCCAGGACCCATTACCCCAGGAAGTAGTTTCTGGCGCGAAATTGATCATCACGAGTCTTCGTCAAACATCTCCCTGGGGGTATGGGTCCCGGATCTGCGCTCCGCTTCGCTACGCTTGTCCGGGATGACGAGACGGATCAACTCAACAGAAAACCGCCATCCACCGTCACCACGCTACCCGTCATGTAGCGCGACGCTTTTGAGGCGAGCAGCAGGATCGCGCCGTCGAGATCGGATTCGGCACCGACACGGCGCTGCGGGATGCGCTTGGCCAGGCGCTCGCCTGCCGGCGTCGACCAGAAATCGTGGTTCATCTCGGTGTCGATATAGCCGGGCGCCAGCGCATTGACGCGGATGTCTTGGCCGGCGAGCTCCAGCGCCATCGCCTTGGTCGCCTGAATCATGCCGGCCTTGGAGATCGCGTAAGGCGAGACCGCCTTCAACACGCCGGTGCCGAGCACGGAGGCGATGTTGACGATGTTGCCTGGCTGCTTGCGTGCGATCATTCGTCGCGCCAGCTCGGTGCTGAGGAAATAGGCGCCCTTGAGATTGGCGCTGACCACGGCGTCCCAGTCCGCTTCCGTCTGCTCGGTCGCGAGCTTCTCGATCGCGATGCCGGCATTGTTGATCAGCACGGTGATGGGACCGAGCGCAGCTTCCGCGGCATCGACCGATCTTGCGATCGATGCGGTGTCGGTGACATCGAGCGCAATCGCCGCGGCGCGCCCACCCTTGCTGCGAATCTCCGTTTCGAGCGCGCGAAGCTTGTCCGTCTGGCGCGCGGCGAGCACGACGGCGGCGCCGTGCGCGGCCAGCACGCGCGCGAACTGGCGCCCCAGGCCCTGGCTGGCGCCGGTAATGAGGATGGTTTCTTTACTGACGTCGAATACGTCTGACATGGCGAAGGTCCCAGGGTCTGCCCCCCGCATAGATACAGACCATTTTAGTGATCTGAAACCGGAATGATGGGTTCGCCGTTCACTCGTTCCATGCAGGCAGGGCGCAGCTCATGAACAGTTTCGATCTCACGGTCTATGCAGCGCTGGCCGTGGCGATCGGCTTCGGCTTCAGGACCGGCCTGCTGCGCAGTGCGATGACCATCCTGGCCTATCTTCTGGCTGCACCGATCTCGATCTGGCTGGTGTCGCTCATCGCACCCCACGTGGCCGGTGAGACCGCCTCGCCTCTGCTTCAGGGCTGGGTGTTGTTCTTCGGCGTTTTCGTCGCAACCGGCATGACGCTTGGACATCTCGGCCGCGCCGCGCTGGATGATGCGGTCGGCGAAGCCGGGCTCGGAGACCGCATAGGCGGCGCAGCGCTCGGAGCCGTCCGGGTCGGCCTCGTCGCGACAACGCTGGTCCTGGTCTTCGATCAATTGGTGCCCGCCAACAGGCAGCCTCCGTTCCTCGTGGGGTCGCAATTGCGCCCGCTGTTCTCCGCTGCCGGACAGATGGGATTCAAGTCTCTGCCGCCTGAAGCCGCGGCCGCCATCGATCGCATCAAGAGGGAGCGGCCCATCTGACGCAGTGTGACCTTCTTCCGCGGGCGCGCCATGCATTTTGGCAACGGCCCGTCTCTTATCAACGGGAGTGAGATTGGCTACAGTGGCGCCTCCAAACCTGCCAGACATCACAGGAGTGAACCAGTGGATCTTGGGATCAAGGGTCGCCGCGCAATCGTCTGCGCGTCCAGCAAGGGCCTCGGTCGCGCCTGTGCCGTGGCGCTCGCCAATGAGGGCGTGCATGTCACGCTGACCGCGCGTGGCGCGGACGCGCTGAAGGCAACGGCCGAGGAGATCCGGAAGGCCCATCCGGGCGTGACGGTTACCGAGATCGTCGGCGACATCACGACGCCGGCGGGACGCGAGGCCGTGCTGAAGGCCTGCCCCGATCCGGACATCCTGGTCAACAACGCCGGCGGCCCGCCGCCCGGCGATTTCCGCAACTGGACCCGCGACGACTGGATCAAGGCGATCGACGCCAACATGCTCACCCCGATCGAGCTGATCAAGGCGACGGTGGACGGCATGATGGCACGCAAGTTCGGCCGCATCGTCAACATCACCTCGGCCGCCGTGAAGGCGCCGATCGAGATCTTGGGTCTCTCCAACGGCGCGCGCGCCGGCCTCACCGGCTTCGTCGCCGGCCTGTCGCGCAAGACGGTGATCAACAACGTCACCATCAATGCCCTGCTGCCGGGTCCGTTCGAGACCGATCGTCTGCGCGGCACGGCGAAGGCCGAAGCCGACAAGCGCGGCATCAAGCCGGAGCAGCTTCTCGCCGAGCGCGCAAAGCTCAATCCTGCCGGCCGCTTCGGCGATCCCGACGAGTTCGGCTACGCCTGCGCCTTCCTGTGCGGCGCCAGGGCCGGCTTCATCACCGGGCAGAACATCTTGCTCGACGGCGGCGCGTTTCCGGGGACGCTGTAAGACTCCTTCGCTCGCCACCTTTGCGAAGGCGATCGCATGAGGTGAGAGCTTGGGCGCCGAAGCTTCCACATCGTCATGGCCGGGCTTGTCCCGGCCATGACGACCTCTCGTCGATGCACGAGAATGCCTGTCGCAGGCAAAGAGGGAGCTTTCATCACCGCCGCTTCGTGGGCTCATCCTCGTCGCGCTCGCTGAAGCCCGACGAATCTGCGCTCGGGCGCTCGTCGGTCCAGTCGACGCCGAAGGCGTCGAGGCCATCGGCGAGCAGGTCGCCCAGCATCGGCTCACCCAGGAGATAGTGCGCGGTTTCTCGTCGAGGATTTTGGTACTCGGTACGCGCCTCGACGGCGCGGGCGCGCAAGTCCTCCCAATCGTCCGGCCCGCCGTCGCCACGCCCGAGCCACATCAACGCAACGAGATCGATCTGCTCGTCCTCGTTCAGGGCGGCAATGAAGCTTGTAATCTCGCGGCCGACCGGATCGGAGCCGTCGTCTTGGAGCACGTCGATTGCATCGTCATCGGTCGGATTTGACCCGGAGTCCGGATCGGAGTCCGTCTCCTTGACGTCGTATTCGCGCGCCTTCTCGATCAAGAAGGCGACTTTCTCGGCGGAAATCGCTAGCTCCGGCATGGCTCCCTCCTGGGTTCCCCCGATAACGCCGCATCGCACCGGATGATCCATTGCAGCGCCTGGCGGAAACCCGCAATGTCCGCGCCAACCAGAACAAGAGGACGCGCCGGATGCAGTGGACCATAGGCCAGGTCAGGATCACCAAATTCGTGGAAATGGAGACGGTCGGATCGACGCGCTTCATCCTGCCGCTGGCAAGCAATGAGGAAATCCGGAAGCTGCCCTGGCTGATCCCGCATTTCGCCACCGCGGAGGGCCGGCTGAAAATGTCGATCCATTCGCTGGTGGTGGAGACGCCGTCGCGCCGCATCGTCGTCGACACCGGCCTCGGCAACGACAAGCAGGGCCGTAACGTCCCAACCTGGAACAACCGCAACACGCCGTTTCTGGAGACGATGACGGCGGCGGGCTTTGCGCCCGACAGCATCGATACGGTGCTGTGCACGCATCTCCATGTCGATCATGTCGGCTGGAACACGAAGCTCGTTGGCGGCCAATGGATGCCGGCCTTCCCGAACGCCCGCTACGTGTTCGGCAGGACAGAATACGAGTATTGGCGGGACCACTCGACCGAACCGGACAAGGCGGCCGTGTTCAACGATTCCGTGAAGCCCATCGTGGACGCCGGCCTCACCGACCTGATCCCAAGCGATCACCGGCTGTGCGAGGAGATCAGCATGATCCCGACGCCTGGCCATAGCCCCGGCCATATGAGCGTCCTGATCCGCTCCGGCGGCGAGCAGGCGTTGCTCGCGGGCGACGCCGCCCACCACCCCTGCCAGATGGCGCATCTCGACTGGTGCTCGACGGTGGATTCCGACCCGCAACAATCAGCCAGGACGCGACGTGAGCTGTTCTCGCGCTTCGCCAATACACCATCGCTGGTGATCGGCGGGCATTTTTCCGGCGGGCAAATCAAACGCGACGAGGAAGCGTTCAAGTTCGTGGCGCTGCAATCGTAGGGTGGGGGTCGCGCGAACGCGCGCCCGATGACAGGCTCCGCGTGCCCACCCCTTCTGTCGCGGTCGTGGAGAGATGGTGGGCACGGCGCTCCGCGCCTTTGCTCACCCTACAGGGAAGGGCTGCAATGCACCGGCCCATAGGCGGTTGAAATTCCCGCCGCCCTGTTCCATGAAGCTATTTAACCGGCCAGTCCATCCAGGGAGAGACGAGAATGAAGCTTGTTCGTTATGGTGAAAAGGGTGCAGAAAAGCCCGGACTGATCGACAAATCCGGCCAGCTGCGCGACCTCTCGGCCCATCTGAAGGACCTGACCGGTGAGGCCTATTCGCCGGAGTCCCTGAAGAAGCTCGCAGCGCTCGATCCGGCCTCGCTGCCGGCTGTCTCGGGCAAGCCGCGGTTCGGCGCCCCCGTCACCGGGATCTCGAAATTCGTCGCGATCGGCCTCAACTACAGCGATCACGCCAAGGAGACCGGCGCGGCGATCCCGACCGAGCCGATCATCTTCATGAAGGCCAACACCGCCCTTTCCGGTCCCAACGATCCGGTCGAGAAACCGCGCGGCTCCACCAAGCTCGACTGGGAGGTCGAGATCGCCGCAATCATCGGCACCCGTGCGAAATACGTCTCTGAGGCCGACGCGCTGAACTACGTCGCCGGCTACTGCGTCTGCAACGACGTTTCCGAGCGCAACTTCCAGACCGAGCGCCTGGGTCAGTGGACCAAGGGCAAGTCGCATGACACGTTCGGTCCGCTCGGACCGTGGCTTGCCACCAGGGACGAGATCAAGGACGTACAGAACCTGTCGATGTGGCTCGACGTCAACGGCCAGCGCCGCCAGACCGGCTCGACCGCGACCATGATCTTCACCATGGCCAAGTGCGTCTCCTATGTCTCGCAGTTCATGACGCTGCTGCCCGGCGACATCATCACGACCGGTACGCCGCCCGGCGTCGGCATGGGCATGAAGCCGCCGACCTACCTCAATGTCGGCGACGTCGTCGCGCTCGGCATCGAAGGCCTCGGCGAGCAGCGCCAGGAGATCGTCGCGGCGTAGGCTCTCCGTCCTCATCCTGAGGAGCGCGCAAAGCGCGCGTCTCGAAGGATGAGCCAGGAACACGGTCATCCGACGTCTTGCGCCGGGTGACGCGAGAGCATCTCTCGTTGCCCATCCTTCGAGACGCGCGCCCAGAGGCGCGCTCCTCAGGATGAGGACTGCATGTTTTGACAGAGGTTATTCCGCATGAAGCTCACCTTCTCCGCCGCCTCGCCCTTCGCGCGCAAGGTGCGCATCGCCGCGATCGAGCTCGGGCTCGTCGACAAGATCGAGTTCGTGCCGGCAACCGTCGCACCGGGACAGGCGAATGAGGACTATTCGCGCATCACGCCGCTGAAGAAGCTGCCGGTGCTGATCACTGACAATGGCGAGGTGATCCTCGATTCCTACGTCATCGTCGAATATCTCAACGAGCTCGCCGGCGGCAATCTGATCCCGGATTACGGCCCGCGCCGCTGGTCGGCCAAGACCGATCATTCGCTGATCAACGGCATGCTCGATTCCATGCTGCTGTGCCGCTACGAGAGGATGGTGCGGCCGCAGGGCCTGCAATGGCAGGCCTGGTCCGACGACCACTGGAACCGGGCCTGGACCGGCATGGCGCGGTTCGAGAACCGGCCCGAAGTCCTCAACGGTCCGTTCGACATCTCTCAGATCGGCCTCGTTTGCGTGCTCGGCTATGCCGACTTCCGTTTCGCCGATTGCGGCTGGCGCAAGGCCTATCCGAAGCTCGACGCTTTTCATCAAAAGATGCTGGAGCGGCCTTCCGTGAAAATCTCGGTGCCGCCGCCGGCGTAACCCGCGGGAGTTCCCATGAGCCTCACATTCTCGGTCGGCGATCTCACCATCCATCGCGTCATCGAGCAGGAAACCTCGTTCGTGCCGGCGCTGGAAATGCTGCCCGGACTCACGCCCGAGGTGCTGGCCGAGAACCGCGCCTGGATGAAGCAGGCGAAGGCGCTCGACGACGACGATGTGCTGATGCTGTGCTTCCAGTCCTACGTAGTGAAGACGCCGCACCACACCATCCTGATCGACAGTTGCATCGGCAACGACAAGCCGCGGCCCAATCGGCCGAAATGGAACATGAAGACAGACGACACGTACCTGCGCGCGCTGGGCGCCGCCGGTATCTCGGTCGATGACATCGACTTCGTGATGTGCACGCATCTGCACGTCGATCACGTCGGCTGGAATACGCGATTGGAGAATGGGCGCTGGGTGCCGACCTTCCCCAAGGCGCGCTATCTGTTCGCAAGGCAGGAGTTCGACTACTGGTCCGAGCAGAACGCGAAGGCGCCCGTGCCGCCTTTCGTCGACAGCGTGCTGCCGGTGGTCGAAGCCAAACGCCATGAGCTGATCGGCAACGATCATCAGATCGGCGATCACGTTCGCATCCTGCCGACGCCGGGTCATACGCCCGGCCACGTTGCCTTCACCTTCGGCCGCGGCAAGGACGACGCCGTGTTCTCGGGCGATCTCATGCACTCGCCGCTGCAGACGCTCTATCCGGAGCTGTCGATAAAGTTCGATGTCGACCAGGCGCAAGCCGCAAAGACGCGCCGCAGCTTCCTGGAGCGCTATTGCGACACCGACACGCTGTGCTGCACCGCGCATTTCCCCTCGCCGTCCGGCGGCAAGATCCGGCGCAAGGGGAATGCGTTCGTATGTGCGGCGGTTTAAGGCGAGATGCGGTAGGGTGGGCAAAGCGAAGCGTGCCCACCTTTTCTGTCTCCTCCGAAGGGGTGGGCACGGCGCTGCGCGCCTTTGCCCACCCTGTGGTTGAGGCAGCGGCGTGTCAATCAAACAGGCTCGGCGTGTGGTTCACCAGCGCGCCTTCGATCTCGAGCATTTTCAGCTTCGTCACCACGCCGCCATTGGCGGAGAAGCCGCCGGGCTTGTTGCCGGCGGCGAGCACGCGGTGACAGGGCACGACGATCGGACAGGGATTGCGGCCGAGCGCCTGGCCGACATCGCGCGATAGCTCCACGCCGCCCAAGCGTTTTGCGATATCACCGTAGGTCATGGTCTTGCCTGGCGGGATGGTGCGGGCGACCTCGTAGACACCGCGGTTGAAGTCGGGAACGCCGTCGAAATCGAGCGGAATGTCGGTGAGGTCATCCGGCTCGCCATCGAGCAGTTTGACGATGCGATCGATCGCCTGCTGCACCTCGGCGGTCGGCTCGGCCTCGCTGGCCTCGGCATGGCGCTGGTGGATGCGGGTGCGGATCTTGTCCTCGCCGCCCATCGGCAGTTGCACGCCGTTGATGCCGCGCGGGCCCCAGGCGATGGCACACAGGCCGATTTTGGTCTCGAACAGGACGAAATGGCGGTCGGTCATGACTAGGTTCCTGGCTCTTCCTCGTCGCAGGCCCCCGCTTGTGATCTTCCTGCGCAATCTAGGCTTGGAAATAGTTGCGATCCACCCGGTTTCCGGGAATCTTGCACAGGAGTTCCGCACCCTCGAGAGCCTTCATGCAGAGCCTTCACGTCAACGGATATGACATGCCTTATCTCGACGTGGGCGAAGCCAAGGCGGGACCGCCGCTGGTCTGCGTGCACGGTTCGCTCAACGATTTCCGGGTCTGGGGTTCGGTGCTCGGACCGCTGTCGCAGCGCCACCGGCTGATCTGCGTCAGCCTGCGGCACTTCTTTCCCGCGCAATGGGATGGTGTCGGCGACACCTATACCATTGCGCAGCATGTCGATGACGTGATCGCCTTCATCGAGAAGGTCGAGACCGGTCCGGTCGATTTGATGGGCCATTCCCGCGGCGGGCACATCTGCTTTCGCGTGGCGCAGGCGCGGCCCGATCTGTTGCGCCGGCTGATTCTCGCCGAGCCCGGCGGCGAGCTGGATGGCAGCCTTGATCCGGACTACAGAGGCGGCCGCTCGCCACTGCTGGCGCGTTTCACGGCCGCCGCGGAGAAGATCGCCGCCGGCGACGTCGACGGCGGCCTCGCCGTGTTCGTGGATACGCTGGAGGGAGCGGGCACCTGGCCGCGACTGCCGGCAACCGTGAAGCAGACTCTGCGCGACAACGCATATACGCTAATGGGCCAGGTCAGGGACAATCGATCACCATTCTCGAAGGCCGATGCGGAATCGATTCTGATGCCGACGCTGTTCATCCTGGGTGCCCGGACCAAAGGCCCGCTACCGAAAGTGCTGCACGCACTCGGTGCGCATGTCCCCTACTCTAAGACGGCCATCATCGAGAACACGACGCATCCGATGTTCGAGCAGGCGCCGCAAAAATATTCGGACGTGGTGCTGGATTTCCTGGCGGGCTGATCATGCAGACTGTTCACGTCAACGGATACGACATGGCCTATCTCGAAGTCGGAGAAGGCCCGCCGCTGGTCTGCGTGCACGGCACGCTCGGCGATTTCCGGACCTGGTATTCGGTGCTCGGCCCGCTTTCGAAAAACCACCGCGTGATCGCGGTCAGCCTGCGGCATTTCTTTCCCGAGCGCTGGAACGGTGCCGGCGAGGACTACAAGATGGCCCAGCATGTCGCCGACGTCATCGGCTTCATCGAGCAAATCGGGTGCGCGCCGGTCGACCTGATGGGGCATTCGCGCGGCGGGCACATCGCGTTTCGCGTGGCGCAGGCGCGGCCCGACCTGTTGCGCAAGCTCGTCCTCGCCGAGCCCGGCGGCGATCTCGACGCAAGCCTGCCGGTCCCGGCAGGCACGCCTGCGCATCCGCCGCTCGCCGCGCGCACTGCGCGCTCGGTCGAGATGATCCGTGCCGGCGACATCGAAGGCGCGCTGCGGAATTTCTATGAGGGCATCGAGGGCGACGGCACCTGGCGGCGTGTGCCGGCGGTCGCAAAGCAGCAATTGCGCGACAACGTCGTCACCTTCCTCGGCCAGATCAACGAGCAGCGCAAGCCCTACACGCTGGCCGATGCGCAGGCGATCAAGACGTCGACGCTGCTGATCGGTGGCGGCGCGACGACAGGGAGTCTGTCGCTGATCTGGCGCGTGCTGGCCGAGCACATCGCCGGCGCGAAAACCGCGGTGATTGCGAAGGCCGGGCACTGGATGTTCGAACAGGCGCCGCAGGAGTATGCCGCGGTGGTGAGCAAGTTTCTGGCGGGATAAGTGCTCCCATCGCCTCTCCCCGCCTGCGGGGAGAGGCGATGAATCCGCTCACACCTTCCACACGCCGACCGGCATCTTGATCGTCGCGTTCAGGCGGTTCCAGACATTGATCGTCGCGATCGAGAGGATCAGGGTCGCAAGCTCGCGCTCGTCGAAATGCTTGGCGGCCTCGTTCCAGATCGCGTCCGGAACGGGGTCCGCCCGATCCGCAAGACGCGTGACGGCCTCGGTGAGTGCGAGCGCGGCGCGCTCTGCTTCCGTGAAATAGGGCGTGTCGCGCCAGGCAGAGACCGCGAACAGCCGCTCATCGCTCTCCCCGGCCTTGCGGGCGAGCTTGGGATGCATGTCGACACAGACGCTGCAACCGTTGATCTGGCTGGCGCGCAGGTGCACGAGTTCCAGGAGCTTTTCCGGCAGTCCCTGCTTGTTCACCTCGCTCAGCGCCTGCATCGCCTTCATGGCCTCAGGCAGGACCATCACCGGATGATTCATACGTGCGTGCATCATGTCGTGTCTCCGTTTCGAAGCCGGAAGTTAATTTTGACGGATCCGGCGTCATTGTTGTCACAAGGCGCGGATTTGCTTCGTCATGGACATGACGGAGCGCGAACAGGGAATGTGACCGATGCCCCAGGAAAACTTCGAAGAAGATTTTCTAGCCCGGCAATTCGAGGCCAATCGGGACCATTTGCGCAGCGTCGCTTACCGGATGCTGGGCTCGCGCGGCGAGGTCGATGACGCCGTGCAGGAGACCTGGCTGCGGCTCAGCCGCAGCGACACCTCGGATGTCGCGAATTTGCGGGGCTGGCTAACCACCGTGGTCGCGCGCATCTGCCTCGACATGCTGCGCGCACGCAAATCGCGCCGCGAGGATCCGATGAGCCAGGACGTGCCGGAGCCGGTCGACGATGCGCGTGAGCGCGAGTCCGAGATGGCCGATTCAGTCGCCGCCGCGCTCCTCGTCGTGCTGGAGACGCTGCAACCGGCAGAGCGGCTCGCCTTCGTGCTGCATGACATGTTCGCCGTTCCCTTCGAGGAGATCGCACCGATCGTCGGCCGCTCGGTCGAGGCCTCGCGGCAGCTTGCCAGCCGCGCCCGCCGCCGCGTGCAGGGCGCGCCGGTGCCGGACACGGATCTTTCACGACAGCGGAAAATCGTCGACGCTTTCCTCGCCGCCTCGCGTGAGGGCAATTTCGAGGGACTGCTCGCCGTGCTCGATCCCGATGTCGTCGTGCGCGCCGATCAGGCCGCGGTGCGCCTCGGCTCGCTGCCGGAGATCCGTGGCGCCTCGGCCGTAGCCGAGACATTCAAGGGGCGCGCCCAGGCTGCACGGCCCGCACTCGTCGATGGCCAAATGGGTGTTGCCGTCATCCTCGGCGGGCGTTTGCGGATCGCGCTGCGCGTCGCCTTCAAAGGGGACAGGATCGCCGGGATCGAGGCGATCGCCAATCCGGACGCGATCGGCGCGTTGGAGGTGAAGGTGCTGGAGCCGTAAGACGCCAAGCGTCTTGGTATCTGCGCGGCGGCGATGCTAGGCTGATCGGCAATCGGGCGGTGCCGGCGCTCGAGACCCGAAAGGACAGCTTGATGAAATCCCGCCTCGTTCCCGTTTTCGCCCTATCCCTGCTCGGTCTTGTGAGCGCCAACGCCACGGCACGTGCGACCGCCGACGAGAAGCTGAAGGCCGCTTCTGAGCAGGAGAAGACTCCGCTGATCGAGACGCTGCACGACATGGTGATGATCGAGAGCGGCAGCAGCGATATCGAAGGTCTCGCCAGGATGGCAGACTTCACGGAAGCGCGCCTGAAAGCGCTGGGCGCCACGACGCGGCGGCAGAAGACGACCGCGGGCGCCGGCGCCGATATCGTTGTAGCCACGTTCACAGGCACGGGCACGCGCAAGCTGATGCTGATCGGGCATATGGACACGGTCTATCAGCGCGGCATCCTCGCGACCGAGCCGTACCATGTCGATGGCACCAAGATCTTCGGGCCCGGCATTGCCGACGACAAGGGCGGCCTCGCCGTGATCCTGCACGCGCTCAAGATCCTGAAAGACACAGGCTGGCGCGACTACGCCACGCTGACGGTCTCCCTCAATCCGGACGAGGAGGCCAGCTCGATCGGCTCCGGTGAATTCATCTCAGCGCTCGCCGATCAGCATGACGTCGTGCTGTCCTGCGAGCCGACGGCCTCATCGCCGCCGGCGCAGAACGATGCTCTGCTGCTGGGTGCGAGCGGCACCGCGACTGCAACGATGAAGGTGAAGGGACGCGCCTCGCATGCCGGCGCAGCACCGGCCCTCGGGCGCAACGCGCTAATCGAGCTTTCGCACCAGCTGCTGCAGACGCAGGACGTCGCGAAATCCATCCCGGGCACGCAACTCAACTGGACGACGTCGAAGGCCGGCACCGTGCGCAACCAGATTCCGGCGGATGCCGAGGCCGGCGCCGATATCCGCCTCACCGTTTCCGACGGCGTTGCCAAGCTCCAGGCCGCGCTCGACGAAAAGGTCAAGAACAAGCTCGTGCCCGACACCGAGACGACGGTGACGATCGTGCCGGCACGTCCGCCCTTCGTCGCCGGCGAGCGCGGCCGCGCGCTCGCACAGGAGGGACAGGCGAGCCGAACTCGGCCGCAAGCTCGACATCGCCGAGATGACGGGAGCAGGAACCGACGCCGGCTATGCCAACCGTAGCGGCAAGGCGGTCGTAGTCGAAAGCTTTGGCCTTGCCGGCTTCGGCTATCATGCCCGCGACGAGTTCATCGACACCAACTCGATCGTGCCGCGACTCTATCTGATGACGCGCATGCTGATCGAGCAGGGCAAGAAGAAGTAGCAGCGCCGGCGCTCGCAAACGAGGGCAGTCGCCGGCGGTTCGTCATGCCCGGGCTCGACCCGGGCATCCACGAAGAGCCGGGAGTGTGGCCCGTCATGGCCGGGACGAGCCCGGCCATGACGAAAATCAAGTACGTACAATCCCTTACCTCATCGCTTGACGCTTCCCATGTCTCGCAGTAGCTTCGCATACGGAATTCCGTATTCCGCAAGGAGCCGCCGGCGTGATCCCGCTCGACCCGCTGCCCAATCTGATCGACCAGGTCTATGCGCGCATCCTGGAGGCGATCACGGATCGCACCTTGCAGCCCGGTCAGCGCATCCGGCAAAACGAGCTCGCCGACAAGCTCGGCGTGTCGCGCCAGCCGGTGTCGCATGCGCTGCATCTGTTGCATCGGCAAGGTCTCGTCGCCGAGAGCGGCCGGCGCGGATTCGAAGTCACGCAGCTCGATCCCGCACGCATTCGCCAGCTCTACGAGGTGCGCAGCGCCATCGATGCGCTGGCGGCGCGGCTCGCCGCCGAACGGATCGTGCGCGATGGCGCGGGACGCGAGCGGCTTGCGGCCGCGCTGCGGGCCGGCCGCGCCATCACTCGCAAGACGCCGTTGAACGAGCTGATCGCGCTCGACGTCGCGTTTCATTGCGCGATCTATCACCTCGCCGGCAACCCCGTGATCGAGGAGACGATCGCGCCGCAATGGCCCCATATGCGCCGCTCGATGGCGACCGTGCTGTCCGAGCTCGACTATCGCGACAGCGCCTGGGCGGAGCACGCGACGATTGCCGGACACGTACTCGCTGGCGAAGCCAAAGCGGCCGAACGCGCCGCGCTTGCGCATGCCCAGACGGCCGGACGCATGACCGAGGAGAGACTGAAGGCGACGGAAGAAGCGGCGGCGTAGCCACAATCGCCGTCCTGCCCGGGCTTGTCCCGGGCATCCACGTTCTTTCTTGGCGTGAAACGAGCCCGTGGATGGCCGGGTCAAGCCCGGCCATGACGACGGAAAAAATAACAAAACAGGAGGATGCGATCCATGAAACTGACCCAGCAGCAACTGGACTTCTTCCACCGCGAGGGCTGGCTGTTCCTCCCGGAGTTGTTTGCCCAAGAGGAGGTCGATTTCCTCGCACGCGAGGCAGTCGGCATCTACGACGCTGACCGGCCCGAGGTCTGGCGCGAGAAAAGCGGTGCGCCACGCACGGCCTTTGCCGCTCATCTCTACAACGAAGCCTTCGGCGTGCTCGGCGCGCATCCACGCATGATCGAGCCGGTCGAGCAGGTGTTCGGCGAGCCCGTCTACATGCACCAGTTCAAGATCAACGCGAAATCGGCCTTCACCGGCGACGTCTGGCAGTGGCACCAGGACTATGGCACCTGGAAGCGCGACGACGGCATGCCCGAGCCGCGCGCGATGAACATCGCGATCTTCCTCGACGAGGTGATGCCCATCAACGGTCCGCTGATGCTGGTGCCGCGCAGCCAGAACGCCGGCGACTTGGAGGCCTCGCACGATCTTGCGACCACCTCCTATCCGCTGTGGACGCTGGACGAGGAGACAGTGACGCGGCTGGTCAAGCAGGGCGGCATCGTCGCGCCGACCGGCAAAGGTGGCGGCATGCTGATGTTCCACGGCAATCTCGTGCACGGATCGAGCGGCAACATCACGCCCTACCCGCGCAAGATCGTGTACCTGACGCTCAACGCGGTCTCGAACTACATTCGAAACCCGACGCGGCCGGAATACATCGCGCACCGCGATTTTGCGCCGATCAAGACGGTCGACGACGACGCGCTGCTGCGGCTGGCACGGGCGCCGCGGCAGGCGGCGGAGTAAGACACTCTCTCGCGCCCCGGACGCTGCGCAGCACGTCAGTGATGCGCTGCTGAGCCGGGGCCCACGCCGCGGAATGGGTCCCGGCTCTGCGGCGGAGCGTTGCACGCTCCACCGCGTCCGGGACATGATACTTTATCGGATGTCAGCATGAACCTCTTTTCACTCCTCCAGGCCCGCGCCGCTGCCGGCAAGCCGGTGCGCGTCGCGCTGATCGGCGCAGGCAAGTTCGGCTCGATGTTCCTGTCGCAGGTCCCGCATGTGCCGGGGCTGGAGGTGCCTGTCATCGTCGATCTCGACCGCGACCGTGCGCGCGAGGCGTGCCGGACCGTGGGCTGGGATGCCGAACGCATCGCGGCCACCAGCTTCACCGATGACGGTGCGCGCGCCATCAATGGCCCGATCGACGTCGTGGTCGAGGCGACCGGCAATCCCGCCGTCGGCATTCGCCACGCGCGCGCGGCGATTGCGGCCGGCAAGCACATCGTGATGGTCAATGTCGAAGCCGACGTGCTGGCAGGCCCACTGCTGGCGCAGGAAGCGCGAAAAGCGGGAGTCGTCTACTCGCTCGCCTATGGCGACCAGCCGGCCTTGACAGCCGAGATGGTCGACTGGGCGCGTGCCACCGGCTTTCGTGTGGTCGCGGCCGGCAAGGGCACCAAATATCTGCCGGCCTATCACGACGTGACGCCGGATGGCGTCTGGCAGCATTACGGCCTCACCGCCGGCGAAGCGCAATCGGCCGGGATGAATCCGCAGATGTTCAATTCCTTCCTCGACGGCACCAAGTCGGCGATCGAGATGGCGGCGATCGCCAATGCCTGCACGCTCGATGTGCCCACGGATGGTTTGCTGTTTCCCCCGTGCGGCGTCGACGATCTGCCGCACATCATGCGGCCGCGCGACAGAGGTGGTGTGTTGGAGAGATCCGGCGTGGTCGAAGTCGTGTCATCGCTCGAGCGTGACGGCCGGCCGGTATTTCGCGACCTGCGCTGGGGCGTCTATGTCGTGCTGGAGGCGCCGAACGACTACGCCGCCGATTGCTTCAGGCAGTACGGGCTGAAGACCGATGCGAGCGGGCGTTATGCCGCGATGTACAAGCCCTATCATCTGATCGGGTTGGAGCTGAACATCTCGATCCTGTCGGCGGCGCTGCGGGGCGAGCCCACGGGGCAGGCGATAAGCTTCCGCGGCGACGTCGCCGCCGTCGCCAAGCGCAATCTTCGCGCCGGCGAGATGCTGGATGGCGAAGGCGGCTACACGGTGTGGGGCAAGCTGATGCCGGCAGCAAGTAGCCTGAAGATCGGCGCGCTGCCGATCGGCCTCGCTCACAGGGTCAAGCTGAGAAATGACATCGCGCATGGCGCAGTGGTGTGCTGGAGCGACGTCGAATTCGATGCTGGCAACGAGACTGTGAAGATCCGCAAGGCCATGGAGATAGCGTTCGCAGATCAGCGATGAGGCAAACCGGGCTGCCGCGAGCGGCGCTGGAAACGACAAAAGCCCCGGAGGATGTATCCGGGGCTTTTGCTTTTTTGATCGAAGAGGCGCCGTGTGCAATGCCGCGTTCGACGGCGCGCCACTTTTTCTCGTCATCGCCCGCGAAAGCGGGCGATCCAGTATTCC
>NZ_JBANAZ010000063.1:32500-56439 GCF_059803455.1 Bradyrhizobium sp. UFLA05-108
AGCTATGGCCCCGTAACCAGAAGACGAATGCCTACACTCGATGAAAGTGGTGGGCCTGGGAAGACTTGAACTTCCGACCTCACGCTTATCAAGCGCGCGCTCTAACCAACTGAGCTACAAGCCCCTAACGCATATCCTCACAAGGACTAGGGTCTTGCTCGCGTACGGCCGGCGGCAAGCGCCAATCGTACAGCGCAGCCCCTGGCGCGTGTTCGTCCGCGAAGAAAGAGAAACGAAGACGGCGAAATCCCGCCAATGGAGCTCAACGATCTGGCGATCTGTTGGCCCCTGATGTTTCTAAAACGATCCGATAGTGAGCGTGAGCTCTCTGAAGGATCATCCTTAGAAAGGAGGTGATCCAGCCGCAGGTTCCCCTACGGCTACCTTGTTACGACTTCACCCCAGTCGCTGACCCTACCGTGGCCGGCTGCCTCCATTGCTGGTTAGCGCACCGTCTTCAGGTAAAGCCAACTCCCATGGTGTGACGGGCGGTGTGTACAAGGCCCGGGAACGTATTCACCGTGGCGTGCTGATCCACGATTACTAGCGATTCCAACTTCATGGGCTCGAGTTGCAGAGCCCAATCCGAACTGAGACGGCTTTTTGAGATTTGCTAGGACTTGCGTCTTCGCTTCCCATTGTCACCGCCATTGTAGCACGTGTGTAGCCCAGCCCGTAAGGGCCATGAGGACTTGACGTCATCCCCACCTTCCTCGCGGCTTATCACCGGCAGTCTCCTTAGAGTGCTCAACTAAATGGTAGCAACTAAGGACGGGGGTTGCGCTCGTTGCGGGACTTAACCCAACATCTCACGACACGAGCTGACGACAGCCATGCAGCACCTGTGTTCCAGGCTCCGAAGAGAAGGTCACGTCTCTGCGACCGGTCCTGGACATGTCAAGGGCTGGTAAGGTTCTGCGCGTTGCGTCGAATTAAACCACATGCTCCACCGCTTGTGCGGGCCCCCGTCAATTCCTTTGAGTTTTAATCTTGCGACCGTACTCCCCAGGCGGAATGCTTAAAGCGTTAGCTGCGCCACTAGTGAGTAAACCCACTAACGGCTGGCATTCATCGTTTACGGCGTGGACTACCAGGGTATCTAATCCTGTTTGCTCCCCACGCTTTCGTGCCTCAGCGTCAGTATCGGGCCAGTGAGCCGCCTTCGCCACTGGTGTTCTTGCGAATATCTACGAATTTCACCTCTACACTCGCAGTTCCACTCACCTCTCCCGAACTCAAGATCTTCAGTATCAAAGGCAGTTCTGGAGTTGAGCTCCAGGATTTCACCCCTGACTTAAAGACCCGCCTACGCACCCTTTACGCCCAGTGATTCCGAGCAACGCTAGCCCCCTTCGTATTACCGCGGCTGCTGGCACGAAGTTAGCCGGGGCTTATTCTTGCGGTACCGTCATTATCTTCCCGCACAAAAGAGCTTTACAACCCTAGGGCCTTCATCACTCACGCGGCATGGCTGGATCAGGGTTGCCCCCATTGTCCAATATTCCCCACTGCTGCCTCCCGTAGGAGTTTGGGCCGTGTCTCAGTCCCAATGTGGCTGATCATCCTCTCAGACCAGCTACTGATCGTCGCCTTGGTGAGCCGTTACCTCACCAACTAGCTAATCAGACGCGGGCCGATCTTTCGGCGATAAATCTTTCCCCGTAAGGGCTTATCCGGTATTAGCACAAGTTTCCCTGTGTTGTTCCGAACCAAAAGGTACGTTCCCACGCGTTACTCACCCGTCTGCCGCTGATGTATTGCTACACCCGCTCGACTTGCATGTGTTAAGCCTGCCGCCAGCGTTCGCTCTGAGCCAGGATCAAACTCTCAAGTTGGACTTGAACTTTGAACCGGCTGATCACAACGTTTGACGAGGTCCCACCAAATCGCATAGCGATTCACATCGCTAGCGAACTGACCTCCGAAGAGGCCATGGTGTTACCTTTGAAACGTGTACCGCCGAAGTCTTTCGTCCGGTCTCGATCAGAAAAGCCGAAGCTTTTCAGAAGCGAGACCCGCAAGGACTCCGCCGTCCACGTTTCTCTTTCTTCATCTTCACTTGTCAAACAGCCCGGGACCGGAGAGGCCCCAACCTTCCTGGGAGGAAGGGTTCCGACACCCTTACCGACGATGAATGAACTCCAACCGACTAGTGTCGGCTGTTGTGCACTCAACAAGGTGAGGAGCATCAGTGGCGCGTTCGCTCGCCTCGGTCAGTGACCCGGCGGCGCCGCGCTCAGTGGTCGTGCTTATAGGCCCCTCCCCTCGGCGCTGTCAACGGGTATTGTCAACAAATCGTCGCACGCCGAAAACCGTTGTGCATTGCGAAAAAAGTTCGGTGATTTCCGAGACTTACGCGACAGGCGCTTTGGCCGCCGACGACGCGTTCGGAGAAAATCGCAAAAAAAAGTTTGGTCCGCCGAAGAAAAAATTGAGGTTCCGAAGAAGCACCAAAGAGCCCTCGCGGCGGCTGCTCGCGACTTTGCCCGATCGGGAAACTTTTTCAGGATTTGGCGCCGTACTAGAGCCACAATCCCGCGGCGTTCTGGTATGACACAAGCTTGAATCGCTGGACGCCAGTGGGGGCTGCCGGCGATTTTCACTGGTCCGGGGGAGGCGATCTGAAAGATGCGGCTGCCTTTCCAGGACATTCGAGAGACATCGAGAGACTTTCATCCGCTTTGCTGTTCGTGAACTCGGCCGGCCCCTCGGGGGCCTTCTGGCTGACGAGCGTCTTCAAGCGGCGCGTCTTGTTCCGAAGATCCCCCTTGAAGAGGGCGATGACGGCAAGGCGTGAGAACAGGCTTCACGCATGTCGGTGATTTTGGGGGACTTGGGTTGAACCATAGGGCGCCACGCGGGGGTTATGGGCGTGAGACCGGGATCATTGATCTCGGCCACGAGCCGCCGCTTTCCGTCGATGGTTCGGAAGCCGCCGTCATCGATCGCCGTCGTGTCTCCGTACAGTGGTTCAGCGGCACAATTCTGACCGGACTCTGCGGCGCGGCCTTGATCGGCGGCGCCGTTTTCGCATCGCTCGACGGCGAGATGACCTTTGCCAAGGTGCCGGAGCGCGTCGAAGGCGTGCTGCGCGGTGCGTTCGGTGCCAATGATCGCGCCGCCACCGTGCACAAGAGCGACCGCCTGCCGCCGCCCAGTGAATCCACCGCCTCGCGCAACGTGGTGCGCGTCTCGACGGTCGCCCGCGTCGGCAATCGCGACGTGATGCGGGTGCGGCCCTTCGTCCGCATCGCCGGCAACCTCTCGATGACGACGAGCGACCTGTCGGCCAAGATCCCGCCGTTCAACGCCCAGCGCCTTCTGACCGACGTCGGCTCCGACCCGAAGGCCGCGACCGACGATCCCAACAATCCCGAGGCAGTCGAGCCCGACGCCGAAGTCTCCTTCGTCACGAAGGATCTGACGCCGGTGCTGCCGAAGGCGAAGATCGCCGCCGTCGTGGCGCTCGACGATATCCTGATGCGGGTGCGCGATGCCGCCAACTGGCGCGGCAATGGCAGCAGCGTTCGTTATGCCGCGCTCACCAACGCCACCGCCGACGTCTCGGGCGCGACCGGCGCGCAGTCCGACATCAAGATGGCCTACGCCACCGAGGCATCGGCGTCCGACCCCTATGCCGGCTTCGAGACGCGCGTGGTGCCCGAGAACGTCACGCTGCTGCCGAAGACCAAGGAACAGATCACCGGCGGCAACCCGAATGGCGAGCGCGTGCACCTCGTCAAGAAGGGCGACTCGGTTGCCTCCGTGCTGCGCGATCTCGGCGCGACGCCCGAAGAGATCAAGGCGATCGCGGCGACACTCGGCCCGCGCGGGCGCGACGGCGGTCTGAAGGAAGGCGAGAAGCTTCGCATCCTGATGGCGCCCGCAAGCGCCGGCGCCCGGCTCCAGCCGTTCCGCGTCGTCGTCGCCAACGACACCATGGTCGAGGCGATCGCAGCGCTGTCCGATCTCGGCAAGTACGTCGCGGTTGACGTCTCGAGCATGAACACCGTCGGCGATACGGCCGCGAACAATAGCAGCGACGACGATGACGACGACGATGGTACCGGCGTCAGACTCTACCAGAGCATCTACGAGACCGCGATGCGCAACAAAGTGCCGATGCCGGTCATCGACGACATGATCAAGATCTACTCCTACGACGTCGACTTCCAGCGCAAGGTGCAGCCGGGCGATTCCTTCGACGTCTTCTACGCCGGCGAGGACGAGGGCGTGACGGCGACCGACAAGAGCGAGGTGCTGTTCGCCTCCCTCACGGTCGGCGGCGAAACCAAGAGATACTACCGCTTCCAGAGCCCCGACGACGGCGTCGTCGACTACTATGACGAGACCGGCAAGAGCGCGAAGAAGTTCCTGGTCCGCAAGCCAGTCAACAGCGCCATCATGCGCTCCGGCTTCGGCGGCCGCCGCCATCCGATCCTAGGCTATGTGAAGATGCACACCGGCGTCGACTGGGCCACCGCCTACGGCACGCCGATCTTCGCCGCCGGCAACGGCGTGATCGAGAAAGCCCAGCTCGAGGGCGGTTACGGCAAATATATCCGCATCAAGCACAACAACGGCTACGAGACCGCCTATGGCCACATGTCAGCCTTCGCCAAGGGCATGGAGCCGGGCAAGAAGGTGCGACAGGGCCAGGTCATCGGCTTCGTCGGATCGACCGGCCAGTCGACCGGACCGCACGTCCACTACGAAATCCTGGTCAACGGCCGCTTCGTCGACCCGATGCGCGTGAAACTGCCGCGCGGCCGCTCGCTGGAGGGCCCGGTGCTCGCCGGGTTCGAGAAGGAGCGCGACCGCGTCGAGGCGATGATGAGCAACCGCTCAAGCGGCATTGCCCGCATCTCGGATGCGACCGGCGGCCCGCTCCAAGTCACCAACCGCTGAATCACCAACCGCTGATCTCCATCCGGTTCACGACAGAACCGACGCTCTCACGATCAAGAACACGATCCCGATTGCCGTCAGGCCGAACGAGACGGCCATCAGCGGCAACAGAACGTCGATCGCGGCGTGCGTGCCGCGAAGCTTTGCGCCCCAGACACTGAAATCGCCAGCTTCCCAGTCATGCAACGTGGGCTGCTGCGGATGCGGCTCATGGAGCATCCGATGCCGTCTCCAGACCCGCGACAATATCCAGGGAATCCCGACCGCGACCACGAACAACAGGGTGACGAAGGCCAGGGAGAGGTCGACATCGCTGTCGCGATCGAACAGCACCCAGGCCATCAGCGCGAACCACGCGACAAGGCCGACGGCCGCACCATAGATCTTTGGATGAAGTTGATCGAAGGTGGGTCGATTGTGGGAGACGAGATTCCTGTTCATGGCGATACCCTATGCTGGCTGGGATTCGCCGGGGCCCAAGGCAAGTTTCGTCTCTACGCCCCAGGCGGGCGCGAGACGTTTGACTTGAGGATGGCGTGATTGCCGGGCGAGTTCCGGCGCAGGATCGCTCCGTCGACCAGCGAATCCATTGGGGCAACCGCCTTCGGTGGTGGCAGTTTCATTAATTGTTCTCCAGCCGCGCAACGGCGCACGCGCTACGCCCTCCCCGGTCGCACGGAACCAACCGGCGATCGAGGGGATTGATTTTTTTTGGTGCAGATTCGAGCCAAGAGGAGGACGATTCATGGGGCGCCTCTCACGCGACGACGTCACCAAGGCCGTCAGCGGGGCTGACGACGTCACCATTGCAGAGATCATCGGAACCGGCGCGACCATCGAAGAGCTCGCCGAAGCCCAGGCCTGGCTCGCCAATGACGAGCCCATGATCAACGACCTGCGGCCGCTGGCACATGGCCGCGTACGCGAGCTCGTGGATATTCTCTCCGAGCTCGACGAGGGCGGCGACGAGGACGATACCGCCGATTCAGGTCCCGTCCCCGCGATCAGCTAGATCCGCCCAAACAATTCACCCCGGAAAGGCGGACCTTTCCGGGGCGTTGTTGGCTACGCCAAAGTGCGACGGTCAGTTCAGCTTCCGCTTCGGCACGGGTGCCTCGAACTGGGCGATCTCGGCCGTCTGCGCCGCCTTGCCGTTGAAGGTCAGCACGTTGCCCTCGGCGGAGATCGCAACGGTGTCGCCGTCCTTCACGTCGCCGGCGAGGATCATCTCGGCGAGCGGATCCTGAAGGTAACGCTGGATCACCCGCTTCAGCGGGCGCGCGCCGTAAGCCGGATCCCAGCCCTTGGCAGCGAGCCAGTCGCGGCCTGCGCCATCCAGTGTCAGCGCGATCTTGCGATCGGTGAGCAGCTTCTGGAGCCGCGCGAACTGGATCTCGACGATCCGGCCCATCTCGCTCTTCTGCAAGCGGTGGAACAGAATGATCTCGTCGACGCGGTTCAAGAACTCCGGCCTGAAATGCGCTCGCACCGTTCCCATCACGTGCTCGCGCACGGCAGAGGTGTCTTCGCCTTCGGGTTGATTCACCAGGAATTCCGAACCGAGGTTCGAGGTCATGATGATCAGCGTGTTGCGAAAATCGACGGTGCGGCCCTGGCCGTCGGTGAGGCGGCCATCGTCGAGCACCTGCAACAGGACGTTGAAGACATCGGGATGCGCCTTCTCGATCTCGTCGAACAGCACCACCTGGTAAGGCCGGCGCCGTACCGCTTCGGTCAGAGCGCCACCCTCGTCATAGCCGACATAGCCCGGAGGCGCGCCGATCAGACGCGAGACCGAGTGCTTCTCCATGTATTCGGACATGTCGAGGCGCACCATCGCGGTCTCGTCGTTGAACAGATACTCGGCGAGCGCCTTGGTCAGCTCCGTCTTGCCGACGCCGGTGGGCCCTAGGAACATGAACGAGCCGATCGGCCGGTTCGGGTCCTGCAAGCCCGCACGCGAGCGGCGCACCGCGGTTGCGACCGCATGCACGGCTTCGCTCTGGCCCACGACGCGCTTGCCGAGCGCCTCCTCCATCTTGAGGAGCTTTTCCTTCTCGCCCTCCAGCATCTTGTCGACGGGCACGCCGGTCCAGCGCGAGACCACCTGCGCGATGTGGTTGGCGGTGACCGCCTCTTCCATCATCTCACCCGAGCCTTCGCGAGCCTCGATATCGGCGAGCTTCTTCTCCAGCTCCGGGATCCGGCCATAAGCCAGCTCGCCGGCACGCTGGAATTCGCCGCGCCGCTGCGCATTGGCAAGCTCGACGCGCAGGCCATCGAGCTCGGCCTTGAGCTTCTGGGCGTTGGAGAGCTTGTTCTTCTCCGCGCTCCAGCGCGCCGTCAGCGCCGTCGATTTCTCCTCGAGATCGGCGAGCTCCTTCTCCAGCGCTTGGAGGCGCGTCTTGGAGCCGAGGTCGCTTTCCTTCTTCAGGGCCTCCTGCTCGATCTTGAGCCGGATGATCTCGCGATCAAGCGAATCCAGCTCCTCGGGCTTGGAATCGACCTGCATCTTCAGCCGCGCGGCGGCCTCGTCCATGAGGTCGATCGCCTTGTCCGGCAGGAAGCGATCGGTGATATAGCGGTTGGACAGTGTCGTCGCCGCCACCAGCGCGGAATCGGTGATCCGCACGCCGTGGTGCTGCTCGTACTTGTCCTTGAGCCCGCGCAGGATCGAGATGGTGTCCTCGACCGAGGGCTCGCTGACGAAGATCGGCTGGAAGCGCCTCGCCAGCGCCGCGTCCTTCTCGACGTGCTTCTGGTACTCATCCAGCGTGGTCGCGCCGATGCAGTGCAGCTCGCCGCGGGCAAGCGCGGGCTTGAGGAGGTTCGACGCATCCATCGCGCCGTCGGCCTTGCCGGCGCCGATCAGCGTGTGCATCTCGTCGATGAACAGGATGAAGGTGCCTTCGGTCGCGGTCACCTCCTGGAGCACGGCCTTCAACCGCTCCTCGAACTCGCCGCGGTATTTCGCGCCGGCAATCAGCGCGCCGAGGTCGAGCGAGAGCAGCTTCTTGTCCTTGAGGCTTTCCGGCACGTCGCCATTGACGATGCGCAGCGCCAGGCCCTCGACGATGGCGGTCTTGCCGACGCCGGGCTCGCCGATCAGGACGGGATTGTTCTTGGTGCGGCGGGAGAGCACCTGGATGGTGCGGCGGATCTCCTCGTCGCGGCCGATCACCGGATCGAGCTTGCCGTCGCGCGCGGCCTGCGTGAGATCGCGGGCGTATTTCTTCAGCGCGTCATAGGCGTTCTCGGCGGTCGCGCTGTCGGCGGTGCGGCCCTTGCGCAGCGCCTCGATCGCCGCGTTGAGATTTTGCGGCGTGACGCCGCCCTTGCTGAGGATCGTGCCGGCTTCGCTGCCCTTTTCGAGCGCGAGCCCGAGCAGCAGGCGCTCCACCGTGACAAAGCTGTCGCCGGCCTTTTCGCCGGCCTTTTCGGCAGCGTCAAAGGTGCGGGCGAGCTCGGGCGCCAGATAGATCTGCCCGGCGCCGCCGCCACTGACCTTCGGCACCTTGTTCAGGGCGTCCTCGGTCGCCTTCAAAATCGCGCGGGAATTGCCGCCGGCACGGTCGATCAGACCGGCCGCCAAGCCCTCATTGTCGTCAAGGAGGACTTTCAGGAGATGGAGAGTGGAAAACTGCTGGTGCCCCTCGCGCATTGCGAGCGACTGCGCGGACTGGACGAAGCCCCTGGAGCGTTCGGTGTATTTTTCAATGTTCATCTTGTCTTTCCCTCGGCCTGCCCCTGGAGCCCTCTAAGGCACTCCAAATGGCATCTTCATTGGGTTTCCGCTCGCCACATTGACGTTCCTCAAGCAGCAAGCGGTCGTTAGCAGCCGACGCTGGCGCCGGCCTGACGCAGATGTGGGAACCAAGTCGCGGGAACGGAAGAGGCTTCTTCACAAATTCGTGCGCGGCCAAACTCTTGCGCTAAATGGCCGGCTTGGCGCCGGCGGGTGAAATCCCTTAACTAGCGCCATGATGATCAGCCCGACTGCAGATATCACCGGCCTCTACCGCTATCCGGTCAAAGGCCTGACGCCCGAGCCACTGCCCCGCGTTGCCTTGCGGGTCGGCCAGAGCCTCCCCGCCGACCGTCGCTATGCCATCGAGAACGGCCCGAGCGGCTTCGATCCGGAGGCGCCGCAGTGGATGCCCAAGACCCAGTTCCTGATGCTGATGCGCAATGAGCGGCTAGCCACCCTGAACAGCCGGTTCGAGGACGCGACTAATCTGCTGACCATCCGCAAGGACGGTCAGGTCGTCGCCAGCGGCGATCTGGAGACGGCCAGCGGGCGCGCGGCCATCGAGAGTTACTTTACCGGCAATTTCCGGAGCGAGCTGCGGGGCCCGCCAAAAGTGCTGTCGGGACGCGACCACAGCTTCTCCGACGTTGCCCGCAAGGTCGTCTCCATCATCAATCTCGGCAGCGTGCGCGCCATCGAGGAGATGCTCGGCGCCGCCGTTCATCCCCTGCGCTTCCGCGCCAATCTCTACGTCCGGGGCTGGCCGGCGTGGCACGAGCTCGGCCTCGTCGGCCAGACGCTCGCGATCGGCGCGGTGCGGCTGAAGATCGTCAAGCGCATCGTCCGCTGCGCGGCCACCAATGTCGATCCGGACACGGCGATGCGCGACCTCGAGATTCCACCCACGATCATGCGCCATCTCGGCCACATGGATTGCGGCGTCTATGGCGAGGTGATCGCAGATGGCGAGATTGGCATCGGCGAAGCAATCGGGATTGAAGAGCCGAAGTTGGTTTAAGCTGCGTAGGGTGGACAAAGCGAAGTGTGCCCACCACTTGTGTCGCCGTTGCGAGAAATGGTGGGCAAGGCGCTAACGTGCCTTTGCCCACCTTACGGTTCTCGCAGTGACGCGCCTCAGTTCGGCATCACATACGCGTAGATCCGGCCGCGCGAGATCGGCGCCTCGCGGACGCGATTGCCGTTGTTGCCGGAGATCATGATCGGATTGCCTTTGGCGTCGATGCCGGTGATGATGCCGACATGGCCGCCTCGGCGACCGCGCGACATGACCGCAATCGCGCCGACCTGCGGACCGGTGACACGCGTTCCGTAATGCGCGAACGAGCTCGCCATGTCGGAGCCGGAGCCCTTATGGCCGGTGTGCTCGAGCACCATGTTCATGAAGCGCGCGCACCATAGGTTGCCGCGCTCGGTCGGATTGCCGCCGAGATAACGGCGCGCTTCCGAGACGAGGCCCGAGCCGCCACCGAAGCCGCCCGACGTGGCCATGCTGCCGCTGTTCGCGCTCGGGTCATAGCTGGCCTGCGTATTCTCGAAGCCGGTCGCCTGCAACTGCGCGGCGCCGCGCTCGAAGCGCGAGCTGCGCGCGTGGCGATAGTGATGATACCCGCCTGCATGGTGCGCGGCGTGATGCACGTAAGCGTGCCGCTCTGCGCTGTGACGATGAGACCGTGCTGATGCTGGAGAGATAGATGCGGCGAATGCCGCGGAGAAAAGAGCCAGCGCGATGACGTGACGCAGCCGGCCAAACGCAAACAACTCAAACATTCTTCATCCTTCGTTGACACCCCCAATCCCCATCAGCCGGTGCGGCGGCCGACATCCGCGGGTTGTATGAAAGTCCAGATGTGGCGAGAGCAAGGCACAATGCTGCATAGCAGAAATTCGCTTCAGGGAATTTCTGCGATGATCCTGCATCGATGCTGGTCCGATGCTGCCGCATTGCTGCCCACAGCATTAACCGCGATGCTTAACGCGACGGCTCAGAAAGAGGGAGACGGTTAATGCCCCACGCCACGACCAGAGACGATGTCGGCATCTATTTCGAGGAAGCGGGCCACGGCACCCCGATCATCTCCTGCACGAATTCGCGGCGGACCACACCAATTGGGAGCCGCAGATGCGTTACTTCTCGCGCGGCCATTGCTGCATTTCCTATTCGGCACGCGGCTATACGCCGTCGGACGTGCCCGCGTCAGCCGACCTCTACACTTACAAACACTTCTACACCGACGCGCTCGCCGTGCTCGATCATCTCGGCATCGACAAGGCTCATCTCGTCGGGCTTTCGATGGGCGCCTATTCGTCGCTTCAGATCGGCTTGAGCGCGCCACAGCGCGCGCTGTCGATGACGCTGGCCGGCGTCGGCTCAGGCTCGGAGCTCGACAACCTCGAAGCCTGGCGCAAGCAGTGCCGCGCCAACGCCGAGCAGTTCGAAACGCTGGGCTCCGCGGAAGTCGCGAAAGTCACGCGCGAGGCGCCGAGCCGGATCCCCTTCCTCGTGAAGGACCCGCGCGGCCACGCCGATTTCTATGCCGCACTCGCGCGCCACGATTCCAAGGGCTCGGCCAACACCATGCGCGGCTTCCAGGGCGGACGTCCCTCGATCTACACGATGACGGACGCGATCGGGCGCGTCGCCACGCCCGCGCTGATCATCTGCGGCGACGAGGACGACCCGTGCATCGGGCCGAGCCTGTTCCTGAAGAAGCATCTGCCGGCGGCGGGGCTTGCGATGTTTCCGAAGTCAGGTCACGTGCTCAATCTCGAAGAGCCCGCGCTGTTCAACGAGACGGTGGAGCGGTTCATCACGCTGGTGGAGGCGGGCCGATGGCCGGTGCGCGATCCGCGGTCGGCGCCGGCGAATTGATGCGAAGGCGTCACCTCATACTCCGTCATTGCGAGCGCAGCGAAGCAATCCAGACTCTCGCCGCGTAAAGACTCTGGATTGCTTCGTCGCTTCGCTCCTCGCAATGACGGGAGGCTACTACTTCCCGCCGCCGCGGCTCAGTAGAAATACGCCCTGCTCGCCGAACAGATTCCATACCCACCAGGGCAGCCTGAGCCGCAGCGGGCGGCCGTAGAGATCTAGCGCTTCGGCGCGCTCCATCTTCACGCCGATCTCGTCGCAGAGCTGGACGAAATCCTTGATGGTGCAGAAATGGATGTTGGCAGTGTCGTACCATGTCGCCGGCAGATTCTCCGTGCGCGGCATGTGGCCGCCGATCAGGAGTTGCAACCGCATCTTCCAGTAGCCGAAGTTCGGGAACGACACGATGGCGCGGTGGCCGATGCGCAGGAGATTTTCCAGCACCACCTTCGGCTGCCGCGTCGCCTGGAGCGTCTGCGACAGGATGACGTAGTCGAAGGCGTCGTCGGGGTAGTTGAAGAGGTCGGTGTCGGCGTCGCCCTGCACCACCGCGAGCCCCTTGGCGACGCAGCGGTTGACGCCCTCGCGCGACAGCTCGATGCCGCGACCGTCGATGCCGCGATTTTCCAGGAGCTGCAGCAGATCGCCTTCGCCACAGCCCACGTCGAGCACCTTCGAGCCGTGTTTGACCATCTCCGCAACCAGCAAATGGTCGGCGCGAAACTGGCCGGACTGTTCGGTCGCAAGGCCGCCCAACGGCAGCACTTCCTGTACAGACATGGCTAGCCGCCCTTGCCGTTGAGGCCGCGCGCCTTGCCCGCGGATTGCAGGAAGGCGCGTGAGATATCGAAGAATTCGGGAACGTCGAGCAGGAAGGCGTCGTGGCCGCGATCGGTCTCGATCTCGGCGAACGACACCCGCGCGCTCGACGCGTTGAGCGCGTGCACCAGCGCACGCGATTCCGAGGTCGGGAACAGCCAGTCGCTGGTAAAGGACACCACGCAGAAGCGTGTCTTGACGCCGGCAAACGCCTTCGCCAGCACGCCGTCATGGTCGCCGGCGATGTCGAAATAGTCCATGGCCCGCGTCAGATAGAGATAGCTGTTGGCATCGAAACGCTCGACGAAGGACGAGCCCTGGTAGCGCAGATAGCTCTCGACCTGAAAATCGGCATCGAACGAGAACGTCGGCAGCTCGCGGTCTTGCATGCGCCGGCCGAACTTGCGGTGCAGCGCGGCATCGGAGAGGTAGGTGATGTGCGCAGCCATCCGCGCCACCGCCAGCCCGCGATGCGGATGGATGCCGTGATCGGTATAGCGGCCGTTGTGCCAGTCGGGATCGGCCATGACGGCCTGGCGGCCGAGCTCGTGGAAGGCGATGTTCTGCGCGGAGTGCCGTGTCGAGCAGGCGATCGCGAGCGCGGAGAACACGCGCTCAGGATAGGCCGCGGTCCATTGCAGCACCTGCATGCCGCCCATCGAGCCACCGACCACGGCAAACAGCGTGTCGATGCCGAGACGGTCGATCAGCATCGCCTGCGCGCGCACCATGTCGGGGATGGTGATGATGGGAAAATCCAGGCCCCACACCTTGCCCGTCGCCGGATTGAGCGAGGCAGGTCCCGTCGAGCCCATGCAGCCGCCGATCACGTTGGCGCAGATGATGAAGTAGCGTTGAGGATCAAGAGGCCGGCCGGGCCCGACCAGGGTCTCCCACCATCCGGGCTTGCCGGTGACGGGGTGGATATTCGCGACATGCTGGTCGCCGGTCAGCGCATGGCAGATCAGGACGGCGTTGGAGCGCTCGGCATTGAGCTCGCCATAAGTCTGGTAGGCGATCTGGAACGGGCTGAGATCGATGCCGCAATCGAGCGCCAATGGTTGCTCGGCGCCGAAATACGCAACCTGCGAACTCGGATGATCCGCCTCGTGCGAGCGCTCTTCGGCGATCGCGGGGCTCGGTACTGACGTGACGCCAACCATCTGACCATCGACCTCGTTGGCGACGGCCCTCAAGCCGCCGCTGACATCAGGCCATGAAAAACCCGGCCTGAACGATAGGTTCGGCCGGGATCGGATGCGTCCCCGGCCTGTTTAGCGAGTTTTTTAACGTGGCTGCAAGCCGGCCGGCTCAAATGACCACGGAACAGGCAAAAACTAGTTGCTGGAGCGGTTTTCGTCAAGCCGCTGTACCGATTAACCAAAAGGGAGCCTTGCGAAGTCAGGCGAAATGACCGTCATTTCTCTTTGCTTTCGGCGTCCATCCTGCCTAATCAAGACCCATAGCGCCGGCGGGTCCGCCTCGGCCGATCCGCTTTTGAAGACCTCTCAACAGCCTCTGGCCCAAATGTCCCAACGTCCGCCCGCGCCACCATCGTTGCAGGAATTGCGCAAGGAGATCGATGCGATCGACGAGGAAGTGCATCGCCTGCTGATGCAGCGCGGCGACATCATCGATCGCCTGATCCAGGCGAAGCAGACGCAGGAGGTCGGCTCGGCCTTCCGGCCGGCGCGCGAGGCCAGCATGATGCGCCGCCTCGTCGAGCGACATCGCGGCATCCTGCCGCTCGACACCATCGAGAGCATCTGGCGCGTCATCATCTCGACCTTCACTTACGTGCAGGCGCCATTCTCGGTGCATGCCGACGTTTCGGTCGGCGAGTCCGCGATGCGGGATTCGGCGCGCTTCCATTTCGGCTTCACCACGCCCTATGTGCCGCATTTCAGCGCGCAGGCCGCCGTCGAGGCGCTGGCGAAATCGAAGGGTGATCTGGCCCTGGTCTCGGCGATCTCGAGCCGCACGCCATGGTGGAGCGAGCTCGAGGCCGAGGGCGCGCCGAAAATCATCGCGCGGCTGCCGTTCCTCGAGCGCGCCGACCATCCGGCCGCGCTGCCCGTCTTCGTGATCTCGCGGGTTGCCGACGACGCCATGGTCACGGAGGTCCAGACCTGGAGCGTGCGCGTGTCCGGCTGGAACGCCGACACGGCGAGGGCGCTGGCGCCGCTCGCCGACATCGTCGCGGTGCCCGATACCGCCTTCGACGGCGCTGCGCTGCTGGTGTCGGAGACCGGCATCGGCTTCGAAAAAATTAAAATGGCCCTGATCCGGGCCGGCGCCTCGGTCCGCTCGTCGGCTCTCGTCGGCGGCCATGCAACGCGCTATACGGTGCCCCCGAACGGGTCGACCAAATCTGATGTGAAGGCTTAAGGCCGCCCCGCATCCTTCCGGAGTAGACGATGTCCCGCCCCGTGCCGAATCCCGGCATTCTCGATATTGCGCCCTATACGCCCGGCAAGAGCCCGGTGCCGGAGCCGGGCCGCAAGGTGTTCAAGCTGTCGGCGAACGAGACGCCGTTCGGACCCTCGCCCAAGGCGATCGAGGCCTTCACGCATGTGGCGACGCATCTGGAGGACTATCCGGAAGGCACCTCGCGCGTGCTGCGCGAAGCGATCGGCCGCAGCTATGGGCTCGACCCCGACCGCATCATCTGCGGCGCCGGCTCGGACGAGATCCTCAATCTTCTCGCGCACACCTATCTTAGCCAGGGCGATGAAGCGATCTCCACCACCCACGGCTTCCTCGTCTACCCGATCGCGACCATGGCGAACGGTGCCAGGAACATCGTGGCGGCGGAGGCGAATTTCACCGCCGACGTCGACGCGATCCTGAAGGCGGTGACGCCGCGCACCAAACTCGTCTGGCTCGCCAACCCGAACAACCCGACCGGCACCTATCTGCCATTCGACGAGGTCAAGCGCCTGCGCGCCGGCCTGCCGTCGCACGTGCTGCTGGTGCTGGATGCCGCCTATTGCGACTATGTGTCTCGCAACGACTACGAAATGGGGATCGAGCTGGTCGCGACCACTGAGAACACGGTCGTTACCCACACCTTCTCCAAGATCCACGGGCTCGCCGCGCTGCGCGTCGGGTGGATGTTCGGTCCGGCGCATATCATCGACGCCGTCAATCGCATCCGCGGTCCGTTCAACGTCTCGACGCCGGCGATGTATGCCGCGGTCGCCGCGATCGAGGACACCGCGCATCAGCAGATGTCGAAGCAGTTCACCGAGACCTGGCGCAACTGGCTGACCGAGGAGATCGGCAAGCTCGGGCTGAAGGTGACGCCGAGCGTTGCCAACTTCGTGCTGATTCATTTTCCGGCAGAGAAGGGCAAGACCTCGGACGAAGCCGACGCCTTCCTGACCAAGCGGGGACTGGTGCTGCGCGCGCTGAAGAATTACGGCCTGCCCCATTCACTGCGCATGACCATCGGCACCGAGGAGGCCAACCGCCTCGTGGTCGAGGGCCTGCGCGACTTCATGGGCGGCGGGAAATGAGCGTCGCCCCGCACTTCCAGCGCGTCGCACTGATCGGCTTCGGCCTGATCGGCGGCTCGATCGCGCGTGCCGCGAAGCTTCAGGGCCTGGCGTCCGAGATCGTCACAACGGCGCGATCGGAGAAGACGCGGGCCCGCGTCGCAGAGCTCGGCATCGTCGACCGCGTGGTCGCGACCAATGTCGAGGCCGTCAGGGATGCCGACCTCGTCATCCTCTGCATTCCCGTCGGCGCCTGCGGCCCCGTGGCGCAGGAGATATCAGCACATCTGAAGCCGGGCGCGATCATCTCCGACGTTGGCTCGGTGAAGGGCACGATCGTCAGGGACATGGCGCCGCATCTGCCGCAGGGCATTCACTTTGTCCCCGCGCATCCGGTGGCGGGCACCGAGCATTCGGGCCCGGATTCCGGCTTCGCCGAGCTGTTCATCAACCGCTGGTGCATCCTCACACCGCCGGAGGGCGTCGACGCAGCCGCCGTCGATCGCTTGCGCGCGTTCTGGGCCGCGCTCGGCGCCAAGGTCGAGATCATGACGCCGGATCATCACGATCTCGTGCTCGCGATCACCAGCCATCTGCCGCATCTGATCGCCTACACCATCGTCGGCACCGCCGATGAGCTGCAACAGGTGACGGAGTCCGAGGTGATCAAGTTCTCCGCCGGCGGCTTTCGCGACTTCACACGCATCGCGGCGTCCGATCCGACGATGTGGCGCGACGTGTTCCTCGCCAACAAGGAGGCCGTGCTGGAGATGCTGGGCACCTTCAACGAGGATCTCGCCAAGCTCACGCGTGCGATCCGCCGCGGCGACGGCGAGGCCCTGTTCGACCACTTCACCCGTACCCGCGCCATCCGCCGCGGCATCGTCGAGATCGGCCAGGACTCGGCGGCGCCGGACTTCGGCCGCCCGCATCCGCCGCTGACGAAGCAGTAGCTGCAACGACGGCGGTGCCAGCCCCTCATCCTGAGGAGCGCGGAACGCGCGTCTCGAAGGATGAAGGCCCGACTGGGGGCGTCGCCCTTCGAGACGCCGCGCAAGCGGCTCCTCAGGGTGAGGTTAAGCATTGTCGTTCGCAGACCGCCTAATACAGCGGCGGGAGCTGCGCGACCTTCAGCGTACCGAGCATCACCGCGCCATCGGCGAAGCGAAGCGGGAAGCTGCGCGCCTTCTTGCCCTCGAGCGTGCTTTCGGTGCCGAGCGCATTGATGCCGGCGGCGACGCCGACATTGGCGTTCTGCTTCACGACCTTGCCGAGACCGGGAATGGCGCGGTCGAGCGCGCCGAAGAGGTTGTTGAGATCCTGCGACTTCACGCCCGGCGCGACGCGGTCCAGCGTTGCCTGCGGCACGCCCTCTTCCAGCATCTTGTCGATGCCAAGCGCGGGAATCACGCGCTCGAGGCCGGTCACCGTCATCTGCAATTCGCCGTCGAGGCGGCCGTTCGGCGAGATACCGAGCGTGCCGGCAGCGACCGCGATCATCTCGCCCTGCTGAATGCGCGACTGCACGATCTCGATATGGCCGCCGGCGGCCTGGAGCTCGCGGAAACGCTGCGGCCACGGCTTTGGCGTCAGATCCTTTAGCCCCGTGATCTTCGAGCGCACGTCTGCTTCGAACGGCTCGGCCAGCAGCGGATGCACGCCCTGGATGCTGCCTTGCGCGATCTGCAGCACGGTTTCGACGATGGGATTGTCGCGCGAGGATCCCTCGGCGAGGCGTCCGTGCAACTCGACCTGCTTGGCCTTTGCAACTGGCACCTGCACCGAGCCATCGACGCGATTGATGGCGGGATCGTCAAACACGATCGAGGCGCGATCCGGCACGGCCGGCAACCCAACCACGCTGCTGCGACCCTTGCTCCAGTTCACCACGAAGGACGTCTGCGTGACGCCGTCGGTCAACGTCGCCGGTGCGGTGAATTCGGCGATCACGAGCTTGGGATCATAGACCTGGGCGACCACCAGGATGTTGTCGAGCTTGGCCGTAAACGGCGTCTTGCCTGCGGTCTGCGAGACCAGCGACACGCTGGCACCGGAACACTGCACCTCGAAGCGGAACGGGAAACCGGCGATCGAGCGCCTGGCGCAATCATAGATCCGGCCTGACTTGGCCTCCTGGGCGCGCCAGGCGTCGGCAGCCACTTCGGCCTGAGAAGCGGCATAGAACCAGAAGCCGCTCCAGGCGACGGCGAGAATCAAGAGCAGGACGGGCGCGATGAAAAGGCCCCAGCGGGGGCGCCGCCTGGCGGCAACGGTCATATCGGACATGCGGCGACCCTTTGACGCCAGATGATGGCAAATGTAAGCGAGGTCGGCTTGCTGCAGAGGGTGGAGAATTCGCTTCGCCTGGGCGGCGGGCCCTGGTAGCGGTGCCAAACATGTCCGAAATCACCCTCCCCTCCGTCACGACGGCCACCGGCGACCTCTGGGTGTTCGGCTATGGCTCGCTGATGTGGCGGCCGGGCTTCGCATTCGAGGAGCGCGTGCCGGCGCGGCTGGTCGGCGAGCATCGCGCACTCTGCGTCTATTCCTTCGTCCATCGCGGCACGCCCGAGAAGCCGGGCCTCGTGCTCGGGCTCGACCGCGGCGGCGCCTGCCGCGGCATCGCCTTCCGTGTCGCTGCGAAGAGCCGTGCCGATGTGGTCGCTTACCTGCGCGAGCGCGAACAGGTGACCTCGGTCTATCGCGAGGTGATGCGCTCGGTGTGGCTCGAGAACGATGCACGGCAGCGTGTCAGCGCCCTCGCCTACGTCGTCGACCGCGGCCATGTGCAGTATGCGGGACGCCTGTCGCTTGCCGAGCAGCACCGCCACGTGCTGCAAGGCCACGGCCAGTCCGGTGCCAATCGCGACTACGTCACCGCGACGGTGAAGGCAATCGAGGCCGAAGGTTTTCGCGACACGCAACTGCACCAGCTCGCGGCTCTCCTGCACAACGATGCGCACTCCCTGCATGATCCGGCTCCAACCGCCGAGCGCTAGCCGCTTGAGGCCACGTAGCTCGGCGCGCTGCCGATGAGCTGCTCCTGCTCTTTCCGTCCAGCTTCGACGATGCGCCCCGTGGCTTCCTCGATCGCGCCCCTCACGCGCGCGATGTACTCGTCCTTCGGCAGCCCAGGCGGCAGCGGATCCAGGAATTCCACCACCAACGTGCCGGGATAGCGCATGAAGGTGCGACGCGGCCAGAACAGGCCCGAATTGAGCGCGATCGGCAGGCACGGCACGTCGCAGGCCGAATAAATCTGGGCGAAGCCGGTCTTGTAATCCGGCGGCGCGCCCGGCGCGCGGCGAGTGCCTTCCGGGAAGATCACGAGCTGGCGGCCTGAGCGCACCGCATCGCGCGCCCGCCGCGTCATGTCCAGGAGCGCCTTGACGCCGGCATTGCGGTCGATCGCGATCATCCCGGTCTTGACCAGGAACTGTCCGAACACCGGGATCTGCATGAGCTGGCGCTTGAGGATGAAGATCGGGCGATCGAAGAATCCCGGCAGGACGAAGGTCTCCCAGAACGATTGATGCTTCGCCACGATCACCAGCGGCCCGGTCGGAATCTTCTCCACGCCTCTGAATTCCACCTTGATGTTGCAGATCACCCGCATCAGGAACAGCGTCGAGTTCGCCCAGCATTCGGCAACCGTCAGCATCGCGCGGGGCGACATCAGAAAGGTCGGCAGCGCGATGATCGCCCAGAACACCAGGACGGCGTAGAACAGCACGTTGAAAACGAGCGAACGCAGGAAGAGCAAGAACATCAACGATCCTAAACGCGATGAGATTAAGTGCAGTCGATCGCCTGGGTTCACCTCTCCCCAGCGGGGAGAGGTCGGATTGCATAGCAATCCGGGTGAGGGGCCGCAGCCTTTCGAGAGACCACACCCCCTCACCCGGATCGCATCTGGTGATCCGATCCGACCTCTCCCCATAAGAGAGGTAACTCTCGGCCTGCATCGATTCAACCAAAACTCATCGTGCTTTAGTTAGTTGGCCTGTGCGGTGGCAGGCCGTTTCGGCTGCACGCCAAGAGGCTGCTCCGACACTTCGGGCGCAACGTCAATCCCGAAATCCTCGAGCCGCACACGCAGCTCGGCGGCAACATATTTGACATATTCCGACAGCAGCAGCCGCAACGTCGAGGATGAGGTCCACCACGGCTCCTCGCGCCATTTGTCGCCGACCACCGCAAACGGGATCAGCGCGATCTCCGGCATCGCGTGGGAGAATTCCACCAGCGCGCGCGGCATGTGATAGTTCGAGGTCACCACGATCAGCGACTTGAAGCCGCGCTCATGCGCCCAGCGCCGCGCCTCAGCCGCATTGCCGCGGGTCGAGACCGCGGAGCGGTCGAGATCGACGCAGCAGCGCATGTAGGACTGGTTCTCCGGCAGTGTCCGCGAGATATCGCTGACCGTGGAGGTCGGGTGCACGCCGGAGATCAAGAGCCTTTGGCCATAGCCCGCAGCTAACAGCTCCATCGCATCCGACACGCGCGACGATCCGCCGGTCAGGACCACGATGCCGTCCGCCTTGCGGTCCGGCGCCAGCTCGGCGCCGCGCAGCTGCGACAGGAACGCGACGAAACCCGCCGCCGCGCCGACGAAGGCGAACGCGAGCATCGACACGAGGGCCGCGCGGAGCCAGCCGCGCGGCAACTTCGGCGATCGATCGTCGGTCGGCGAGGTCATACGATGTAGTGGTCCCTTCCCCTGGCAATTTTAGAAGGTTTTTGGATGAAGTGGAGTCCGGTTTGACGCACGACGCCTTAATCGACGTCGTTCAGCGTCGCGAACAGTGTCTGGCGCGACGCCACCGCCGTGATCGCGCCGATCAGGACCGCCTGCACCGCGAGCACGACGTAACCCGACGGCCGCAGCGAGAAAGTGCCGAGCAGGGCGGCGAACTGGTCGCCGACCGGCGTGCCGGAGAACCAGCCGGCGATCGACTCGGAGAAGCCGAACACCAGCATGGCGATGCCACCGCCGATCACGCCGCCTTCGAGACCGAGGCGAAGGAAATGCCGCAGGAAACGGTTGGCGATGTAGCGGTCGCCGGCGCCGACGAAATGCAGGACCTCGACAATCGGCCGGTTGGCGGCCATCGCGCCGCGGGTTGCGAACGACACCGAGATGATGGTCGCGACGATGACGAGTGCGAGGATGCCGAGGCCTGCGAGCACGGTGGCGTTGGTCATCGAGCGCATCCGCTCGATCCAGGCGCGGTGGTCGTCGACGCTCGCGGTTGGCGCGACCTGCGCCACGCGGCTGCGCAAGGCGGCAAGATCGAGCGCGGTGCCCGGCTGCACGCGGGCGATGATCATGCGCGGCACCGGAAGATCGTCCATCGACAGGCCGGTGCCGAGCCAAGGCTCGAGCAGCTTTCCGGATTCCTCCTTGCTGAACGGCTTGACTTCGACGATGCCGGCTTGCGCCCGCATTGCTTCCGTCACAGCAGTGGCGTCGCGCTCGATATCGCGACCGGCCTGGGGCCGGACCTGGATGGTGATTTCGCTCGCAACATTTGACTGCCATTCGGCCGCCGACGCGCTGACCAGCAGCACCATCCCTGTCGTCATCGAGGCGAGGAAGGTCATGATCGCGACGACCGCGACCAGCGCGCGGCCATGGATCGAGGCGCGCGGCACGATCGGCGACATGTTGCGCGCTTTCGCCGGGACCTGCGGACGCTCCTGTCCGAGATCGACGAAGACGCCGCGCTCGTCGGTCCTATTCATAGACGTGCAACCGTCCCTGGTGCAGCACGAGCCGGCGCGCCTCGTACTGGTCCATCAACCCGATATCGTGGGTCGCGATGATGACGGCGGTGCCGGACTTGTTCAATTCGATGAAGAGCCGCAGCAGCCTGCGACCAAGCGTCGGATCGACGCTGCCGGTCGGCTCGTCAGCGAGCAGAAGCTGCGGCCGCGAGATCACCGCGCGCGCGATCGCCGCGCGCTGCTTCTCGCCGCCCGACAGAATCGGCGGCAGCGCATCCATGCGCTCGCCCAAGCCCACCCAGCGCAGGAGATCGATGACCTCCTTGCGGTAGCTGGATTCGCTGCGGCCCATTACGCGGAACGGAAGCGCGACGTTCTCGTAGGTCGTCATGTGGTCGAGCAGGCGAAAGTCCTGGAGCACGATGCCGATGCGCTTGCGTAAATCGGCGATCTCGTCCTTGCCGAGTAGCGAGATGTCGTGGCCGAACAGATTGACGAGGCCGCGCGTCGGCCGCAGCGACAGGAACAACAGGCGCAGCAGCGAGGTCTTGCCGGCGCCCGAGGGGCCGGTGAGGAACTGGAAGGAGTGCGCCGGGATCTGGAAGCTCAGGTCGCGCAGAATCTCCGGCCCCAGACCGTAACGCAATCCGACATTTTCGAACCGAACCAAGCTCAGCTCCGGTCGAGGTGGGGGCGCGGCGCACGCCGCACAGCTCTGCCGCACGCGATGAAAGCCTTGTGCGGCCGTTATGGTTTCCGATTCGTTAACGGTCGCCTTGTAGCATCGAAAGAGCCCGGTTCCGCTATGGCTGGGTCATCGCCGAGGCTGGTCCATGCACATCGTATGCCCCCATTGTACGACATCCTACGCCATCAAGCTCGCAAGCCTTGGGGCGAATGGGCGCACCGTGCGCTGCTCCCGCTGCAAGGAGACCTGGGTGGCGCGGCCCGAGGACGCCGTCGAGGAAGTGCAGGAGAAAGCTAACGCATCGGCCATGGCCGCGGCGAGCCAGGCCGAGGACCCGTCCGATATCGCGGAGCAGTGGAACACCTACGCCCGGGAGGACGCCGCCACGCCGGTGGTCGACAGCCCCTCGATCGCCAGCGACTGGCCCACCGAGGAAGCCAAGGACGACGACTGGTCGGAAGCCGAGGCGGCCGACGACGAATTGGCCGGAGAGCCGCACCAGTCCTGGTTCCGCGGGCTGTTCCGCCGCCGGGCTGGGGTCGCCCGTCCGGTGAGCCGGCCGCCGCGAAAGTCCCATTTCGGTCTGCCGACCGCCTGTGTTGCCATGGGCGCGCTGGCCGTTGCTCTCATGGTCTGGCGCGCCGACATGGTCCGGCTGCTGCCGCAGACCGCGGCGTTCTACAAGATGATCGGCATCGAGGTGAACCTGCGCGGCCTCGCCTTCAGGGACGTCAAGGTCACTTCAGAGACCGTGGACGGCAAGCAGGTGCTGGTGATCGAAGGCGTGATCGTCGGCGAGACCAGAAAGACGGTCGATATCCCCCGCCTGCGCTTCGCCGTGCGGGACGCGCAAGGCGCCGAGATCTACGCCTGGAACGCGGTGCTGGAGCAGACCGTGCTTCATCCCGGCGAGCGCGCCTTCTTCAAGTCGCGCCTGGCCTCGCCGCCACCTGAAGGCCGCAATATCGATATTCGTTTCTTCAACCGGCGCGACATTGCCGGCGGCAGCGCGTGACCGAGGCTGCCAGCTTCCATAAAGGTTTGGCCCGATGCCAAAGGTGCTGATCGCCGATGATGAGGAGTCCATGCGCACGCTGGTGGCGCGGGCCATCGCGATGGACGGCCATCAGACTGTCACCGCGCAGGACGGCGCCGAAGCGCTGGAAATCTTGACGCGCGAGGACGGCGCGTTCGACCTCCTGCTCACCGATATCCAGATGCCCGTGATGGACGGCATCGCGCTCGCACTCTCGGCCGCGCGCGACTTTCCGGACCTGACGATCTTGCTGATGACCGGCTTTGCCGACCAGCGCGAGCGCGCGTCGAACCTGAACGCGCTGGTGCATGACGTGGTGACGAAGCCGTTTTCCGTGGCGGACATCCGCAACGCAGTCGCCGGCGCGCTCGCGGCGAAGAAGGGGTAGGCGGTACGCCAACCTCGCACTCCTCTGCATGCCCCGCGAAAAAGCGGGGGCATCCAGTATTCCAGAGACGCCCGACGTTCCATGAACCGCTGCGGCGTACTGGATCGCCCGGTCGAGCCGGGCGATGACGGCTGAGGGTTTAGTAAACACGTCCCACCAACTCGTCATTGCGAGCGCAGCGAAGATTCCATGGGGAGTGGATAGCGACCGGGTCTGAGGCCAGACTGAGGTTGCTGAA
>NZ_JBANAZ010000064.1:0-55489 GCF_059803455.1 Bradyrhizobium sp. UFLA05-108
GGTGCGGCCGACTATTTTCGCCGTTTGGCGAAGCGTCTCGAAGACGAGGAGCATCTGCGCCAGCTTGCCGTGCAGGAGTTGGCCCACCGGCTCAAGAACAAGATCGCTACGATCCAAGCAATCATCAGCGTTCAATTGCGCGATCAGCCGCAAGTCCGGAGCGACATCCTGGACCGCCTCGCGGCACTGACCGCCACCGACCACCTCATTGAACAAGCCAACGGAGAGGGCGCCTTCGTGCGCGACATCGCCGAAACAGAGCTCGGCCCATACGTCGCCTCGCGGGTGACGGTCCAAGGAGTGAACGTCCTGCTGCCGCCGAAGTTTGCCTTGACCGTCGCGCTCCTTCTGCACGAGCTCGCGACCAACTCCGCAAAGTATGGTTCGCTGTCAGTGTCTGACGGCCGCGTGTCGCTCCGGTCCAGCATGGCGGACGATGTTCTCCATCTCACGTGGCAGGAGAGGGATGGGCCGCCGGTACACGCTCCGCCGAAACGCGGGTTCGGACTGCGCCTTCTGTCGTCAGTTCGGCGGCGGCGCCGAGATCCTCTTTGAGCCTAGTGGCGTAGTCTGCAACATGCATCTCACGCTTCCCATCGGGACCAGGTCGGAGCGTTTCGGGGAAGACGGCGATCAGAAATTAACACCGAGGGCAACATAGCGGAGTTCTGAGCTCACTTGCTCATTCGATCTCCATCCGCACGGCGCTCCGGAAATCGTGCTGAAATTCCTCGGACGACATACCGCGACTGGCCGTCCGGATTCCGAGTCGGGGAATCTACGGAACTGAGCCTGGGGCGAGCAGCTCAAGGCTCGACTTCGTTGGTCTGGCCGCTCGGCCGAGGCGGGGTGGGCCGCTGCGCGTACTCTCGACGCGGATCACTGCGTTCACGCACGGCCTGGCGTTCGGACGGGTCGCGGCCGGCCTTGGATTGCAGCTCCAACAAATCGGTGAACACGTCGGCCTGACGGCGGAGCTCATCGGCGATCATCGGTGGCTGCGTGCCAATCGTCGAGACCACCGTGACACGGACGCCGCGGCGCTGCACCGCTGCTATCAGAGCGCGGAAATCGCCGTCGCCCGAGAACAGCACCAGCTCATCGACTTTTCCGGCAAGCTCCATGGCGTCGACCGCGAGCTCGATGTTCATGTTGGCCTTGATCTTGCGGCGCCCGGACGAGTCGATGAATTCCTTAGTCGCCTTTGTCACGACGCTATAGCCGTTGTATTCGAGCCAATCGACCAGCGGTCGGATCGAGGAGAACTCCTGGTCCTCGATAATTGCCGTGTAGTAGAAGGCGCGGAGCAGCGTGCCCCGGCCCTGAAACTCCGTCAGGAGGCGCTTGTAGTCGATGTCGAAGCCGAGCACCTTGGCCGTGGCGTATAGGTTGGCGCCGTCGATGAAAAGGGCGATCCTGCTTGGCGCGGGCGACATCCTGCATAACCCGACTTGTCTCAAATGCGGAACATTTCCGCACGCGCCCCATTTACCGATCGATCCGAATTCGAAGTCGGTGCGGTCTTGACGCCGCCCGCTCGGCCCCTGAGCGACGTTGCGTCCGAGCCCCGACAGGGGAGAGGCTATCTTCGATTTTTTGAGCTTTCAAAAGCTTTTTCATGAACTTTGAATGCGCAGCAAGGACGATCGAAGTCCGGAGCCGAGGAAGGCGATGCCCGACGACCTGCCGCTCTTCGAGATTCATCTGAGACCACGCCGTCGAACGTGCAGGTGGTATCTCTGCACGACCGATGGGCGGCCGCTCATGCACGGATTGGAAGGCAGCAGGGCCGCCGCCAAGTACCACGCCTATCGAGCGCTGTTTCTGATGTTGGTCGCCTCGGCCCATGGATCGACCGCGCCGGGCCGCCGCGCCAAGAGTCCTGTACGTCGAAGCCGCACAGGGGCCGACTAGCGCCGGCCCAGCCGTGGCGACCGGGAAAACGATCAGCCATAGGGATGGCCCTTCATGGCATTCGGCTGAAGATCAAGATCGACAAGGACGACCTGCCGGAGGCGTCCAGTTGCCGGACTAAAATTGTTTACCCATCTCCTTGCGAAAATTTCACATTACCCCTTGAAACTTTCACGCGGCTTCCAAATTTTTTTGTCGCCGCAGACGCGGTCAGGGTGCCTTAGGGCCCTGCAAGGCGGGCGCCGGTCAGGTGTCCGGTGCCGGCTCGTACCCATCTTGCTCTGAGGAGGATTTGGCTATGAGGTATGATTGGACTCCCCTGTGGAGGTCGACCATCGGTTTCGACCGCCTTTTCGACGTTCTCGACGAGGTCCAGAGGACCGCCGAAGAGACCTATCCCCCCTACAACATCGAACGCTTCGACGAGAACCGCTTCCAGATCTCGGTGGCGCTCGCCGGCTTCTCGCCGGATGAGGTCGCGCTCACGGTCGAGCAGAACGTGCTGACCTTGGAAGGCCACAAAGCCGAGAAGGAGGAGAAGACCTTCCTGCATCGCGGCATCTCGGCGCGCAACTTCAAGCGGCAGTTCACGCTTGCAGACCACGTCGAGGTCAAGGGCGCCAAGTTCGAGAACGGCCTGCTCGTCATCGATCTGGTGCGGGAGATCCCCGAGGCGATGAAGCCGCGTCGCATTGACATCAACGGCGCGACCTCGGGCAACGTCAAGCAGATCGAATCCAAGGCGGCCTGATCGGCCTGCGACGTACACGATCGACGCCGCCGCGCGATGTCACGCGGCGGCACCGGTAACTCGTCCAAATCAGGAGGCGACCATGCGGCCGACGACCGCGATCGACGACAACGTATTCGATTTCGATTACCTGCTTCATCCCGGGACAAGGTTTGAACACCCGCGGGATGTGGTCTCTCATCCGGGCCTCAGCCTCGGCGAGAAGCGCGCAATTTTAGCTTCATGCATCGGCGATCGCATCCTGCCCCTCCATACGGGCTCCGGAAGGGCTGAAGGCCCCCGTCACCATCGACGACATTTTCGAGGCGCTGCGCGAACTCGACGGCGGCCCGCACCAGCCGCCCGGCGGCAAGCCGATGCGCCTTCGCTTGACCGAGCGCTGTGCGGCGGCTTGAACGGGCGAGGGAGGACGTCATGGACAATTCGCACGTACAGCACGGAATCGGCGAGCCTTCCCAGCAGGCTGTCGCCCGAGCGCTCCGGCCCCAGGTACAGGCGTGGATCGAGGCCAGACACGACAGGCGCAGCGCGACCGACGCCCGCGTGCCGGTGGTTCGGATCAGGCGGGACGGCATTCGATGAAGCTAGTCCGTGACAAGACGGGCAAGGGCGGAGAGCGCTACGTCTGCATCAATTGCGACGACGATCCGCTGCACGACCCCGCCGCCCGCAGGTGGATCGACAGTCCGCTGAAGCCGCCGGCCAAGACATGACCTGGTTCGTGCCGGTGGCATCCGTCAGATCGGCCGTCGGTGCACATGGTGCGGACGGTTTTGCTGAGACGACGCTCAGGGGCGCCCAGCCGGTCTGTGGCCGACCAGCACGAAGCGATGTTCGTGCGCCGCGCCGGCGGCCGCATGACCGCCGAAAAGCCCTGCCAGCGTCTGGACCGCCAGTCCCCAGAGCGTTCAGATCATCGATCAGCTCTTCCGCTTGACCGCCTTCTTCGCCGGTTTTGCTTTCGCCGGCGCGCAACAGGCCACGGCGTCCGCAGCGACCAGGTTGCAGAGCTCGGGATGGCCGTCGCAGCAGTCGTTGACCAGGAATGCGATCAGGGAGCGCATGCCGTCGACGTCCGACCGGTAGATGATGGTGCGGCCCTCGCGGGACGAGCGCAGAAGGCCGGCCCGCACCAGAATCGCGAGGTGGCTCGAGAGGGTATTGTGCGGTGCGCCGATGGTGTCAGCGATTACACCGGCGGTGATGCCGACCGGTTCGTGCTTCATCAGCAGCCGGAAGATCGCCAGCCGCGTCGGCTGGGCGAGTGCAGCAAGAGCGGAGATCGCGTGAGGCTCCGTCAGACTTCCTTCGGCCGACCTCATGCTGGCGTGGCTGGCAACCGCCAGCATGGATTTCCGCATTCCGTAATCTCCGCGCGATTCGTCTAGGTGCGTCATGTTTACCCCACAGGGAAGGTGACAAGCCAGCACGTTTCGACTATTAAATATGTCGAGACGTCTCGACACATCGTACCCCCTCGATGTGAAGGGCGTGCGACAGAAGCGGGCGCTCCGGGCCGGTAGGCGTATCGGGCCGATCTCGAGGAAACAGCCGCCAGTAGGCGTACTGGCGAAGGTCGAGGAGCATTCACCATGTCGCGCTGCGATCGTATGGTCGATGTCGGCCGCCGTCGCTTCATGAGCGGGGCGGGTCTCGCCGCTGCCGGCGTTGCCGTCAGCTCAATCTCGCCATCCCCCACCCAGGCTGCGACAGCCGCCGCGAGGGTGGACTATCCCGTCAATCGCCTGGCCAACATCAAGGATCTCAAGCTCAACGAGCCTCTGAACGTCGCCTATCCGGACGACAGGGCCCCGGGCGTGCTCCTGAAGCTCGGCAAGCAAGTGCAGGGCGGGGTCGGTGCCGAAGGCGATATCGTCGGCTTCACGACGACCTGTCCGCACAAGGGCTTCACCCTCAACTACAGCGCGGCCGATCGCACCATGAACTGCCCCGGCCATTATTCCCGGTTCGACTGCGAGGCGGGCGGCCAGCAGATCTGGGGCCAGGCCACGCAGAATCTCCCGCAATACGTGCTGCGCGTCGACGACAAGGGCGACATCTACGCCGAAGGCGTGGACGAACTACTCTACGGCCGCCTTTCCAACGTGCTCTAAGGGGAGGAACGATCATGGCCTACAAGCGTCAAATCGACCGGCTCCCGATCATCCCCGCGGACGCCAAGGAGTCCAACGTAACGTGCCACTACTGCATCGTCGGATGCGGCTACAAGGCATACACCTGGTCCACCAGTAAACAGGGCGGGACGGCACCCGATCAGAACAAGTTCGGCGCCGATCTGAGCAAGCAACAGGGCGCGGAGACCGTCGCCTGGTATTCGCCTTCGATGTACAACATCGTGCGCCAGAACGGGCAGGATGTGCACATCGTCATCAAGCCCGATAAGGACTGCGTCGTGAATTCGGGCTTGGGCTCGATCCGCGGCGCGCGCATGGCGGAGATGAGCTACTCTCAGCAGCGCAATACGCAGTTGCAGCGCCTCACGGATCCCATGGTCTGGCGTTATGGACAGATGCAGCCAACAAGCTGGGACGATGCGCTCGACCTCGTCGCGCGCGTGACGGTCGCGGTCATGAACGACATGGGCGAAGACGGCGTGTTCGTCTCGGCGTTCGACCACGGCGGCGCCGGCGGCGGATATGAGAACACCTGGGGCACCGGCAAGCTCTACTTCGGCGCCATGAAGGTGAAGAACATCCGGATTCACAATCGGCCGGCGTACAACTCGGAAGTCCACGCCACCCGCGACATGGGCGTGGGCGAGCTCAACAACTGCTACGAAGATGCCGAGCTCGCCGACACGATCGTCGCGGTCGGCACCAACGCGCTCGAGACCCAGACCAACTACTTCCTGAATCACTGGGTCCCCAACCTGCGCGGAACCTCGCTGGACAAGAAGAAGGCCGAGTTTGGCTCAGAGCCGGTGGAGCGCGCCAAGGTCATCATCGTCGATCCGCGTCGAACGGTGACGGTCAACGCCTGCGAGGTCGAAGCCGGCAAAGACAACGTCATGCACCTGGCGATCAATTCCGGAACGGACCTCGCCTTGTTCAATGCGTGGACGATTTACATCGCGGACAAGGGTTGGCTCGACAAGGCATTCATTGACGCGTCGACGACCAACTTCGACCAGATGAAGGCCTCAAACAAAATCAGCCTGGAAGAGGCCGCGACGATTACCGGTCTTACCGCTGACGAAATCCGTAAATCCGCGCAGTGGATCGCGCAGCCCAAGGCGGCCAATGCACGTCGGCGAACCATGTTTGCGTATGAGAAGGGCCTGATCTGGGGCAACGACAATTACCGCACCAACGGCGCCCTGGTGAATGTCGCGCTCGCTACCGGCAATATCGGTCGGCCGGGCGGTGGTTGCGTGCGCATGGGTGGGCACCAGGAGGGCTACTCCCGCCCGTCCGACGCACATGTGGGACGGCCCGCCGCGTACGTCGACCAGCTCCTGATCGACGGCAAGGGCGGTGTCCATCACATCTGGGGATGCGACCACTACAAGACACGCTAAACGCATTCAAGTTCAAGCAAGCCTACAAGAAGCGCACCGACATGGTGAAGGACGCCATGATGACGGCGCTCTATGGTGACCGACCGGTGATGATCAACGCGATCGTCGACGCGATCAAGAAGGGCGGGCTGTTTGCGGTCGACGTCGACATCGTGCCGACGAAGATCGGCGAGGCGAGCCATGTCTGGCTGCCGGCGGCGACGTCGGGGGAGGCCAATCTCACTTCGATGAACGGCGAACGCCGGATGCGGCTGACCGAGAAGTACATGGACCCGCCGGGGCAGGCGCTGCCCGATTGCCTGATCGCCGCGCGCATCGCCAACCACATGGAACGGGTGCTGCGCGAACAGGGCAAGGCCGACATTGCCGACCACTTCAAGGGCTTCGACTGGCAGACCGAAGAAGATGCCTTCATGGACGGCTATCATCAGCATGAGAAGGGCGGCGAGTTTGTCACTTATGCCCGGCTGCGCACCATGGGTACGAACGGCTTCCAGGAGCCCGCGACCGGGCTCGAGACCACGGGGCCTGTCGCCGCCGGCACCTCGACCGGCACAACGACGGGTGCTCTATTCAAGGCGAGCCGTTCCTGCAGTTTAGCCGCTTCTTCCTTGCGTTCGCTGTACCGGTCCGTGAGGTAGGCGGAGCAATCGCGCGTCAGCAGCGTGAACTTCATCAGTTCTTCCATCACGTCGACGACGCGGTCGTAGTAAGCCGACGGTTTCATGCGGCCCGCATCGTCGAATTGTTCGTAGGCCTTCGCCACGGAAGACTGGTTCGGGATCGTGATCATGCGCATCCATCGCCCGAGCACGCGAAGCTGGTTGACCGCATTGAAGGACTGCGAGCCGCCGCTCACCTGCATGAGGGCGAGCGTCTTACCTTGGGTCGGGCGCACCGCCCCGATCGATAAGGGGATCCAGTCGATCTGAGTCTTCATGATGCCCGAGATGCTGCCATGGCGTTCCGGACTGCTCCAGACCTGTCCTTCGGACCAGGCCGACAGTTCGCGCAATTCGGGACCTTCGGGTGATCGGCCGGCGCATCGTCCGGCAGCGGCAAGCCGGAAGGGTTGAACATCCGACATTCTGCGCCGAACGCCTCCAGCAGGCGGGCCGCTTCTTCGGCGGCGAAGCGGCTGAACGAGCGCTGACGCAGAGATCCGTACAACAGCAAGATCCGCGGCTTATGCGTGGACGGTGCTGGTCGCAGACGATGCAGATCGGGAAGCGATACGGCGGACGAAGTGAGATACGGCAGGTCGGGTAGTTCAGGCATCAACGACTTCACCGTCTTCTTTCACGAACCGACCGATTTTGCCGTTGGGCAAGATCTCCAGCACGGCTTCGGACGGCCGGCAGAGCTTCACGCCTTTCGGGGCCACGACGACAGGGCGGTTGATCAGGATCGGATACTTCACCATGAAGTCGAGCAGATCGTCGTCGGTCCACTTCGGATCGGCGAGCCCTAGTTCCGCGTAGGGCGTGCCCTTCTTCCGAAGCAAGTCACGGACGGGGATTCCCATGGCCGCGATCAATTCCACCAGCTTCGCGCGGCTCGGCGGCGTCTTCAGATATTCGATGACGGTCGGCTCCTCGCCGCTTTGGCGGATCATGGCCAAAGTGTTGCGGGATGTGCCGCAATCCGGGTTGTGATAGATCGTGACGGTCATCTTTGGGTCTCCGCGATCGGCACCGGGCCGCGCGCCTTCGGCCGCCCCAGCATCCAGTTCATCAAAAGCATCCCGGCGAACGCACCGGCCAGCTCAGCGAGAATGAAGCCCGGCACGTCCACCGGGCGAATGCCCGAAAAGGTGTTCGTCAACGAGCGCGCGATCGCCACCGCCGGATTTGCGAACGAAGTCGAAGCGGTGAACCAGTAGGCGGCCGTGATGTACAAGCCGACCAGCCAGGGTACGGCTGTCCGCTGGAAGCGGATGCCCGCCAGGATCGTTGCGACCAGGCCGAAGGCAGCGACGGCCTCGGCAAACCATTGCGGCCCTCCGGTCCGAACCTTGGTCGAGAAGTCGAGCAGCGGCAGTCCGAACATCAGATGCGCGGCCACGGTTCCCGCGATGCCTCCCGCGATCTGCGCGACCACATAGAGCGCGGCCTCGTCCACCGGGAGCTCGCGCTTGCCGGTGAAGACAAGGGTGACGGCCGGGTTGAAGTGTGCGCCGGAGATCGGACCGAGCACGGTGATCAGGACAACCAGGATGGCCCCGGTCGGCAAGGTATTGCAGAGAAGCGCAAGAGCGACGTCCTTGGTCAGCGTTTCGGCCATGATGCCGGAGCCGACCACGGTGGCGACCAGAATTCCTGTGCCGAGCGCTTCGGCCGCCAGGCGCCGCGAAAGGTCGAACGTGTCCATCAGCCGGCCTTCGGCGTTGGGCGTGTCGCGCCTTCGGAGCGGCCGATTTCGCGCAGCTTGGTGCCGAGCGAGAGCTTGTCGATGCTCCTCAGCGGGAGGCTCACGAAGGTATCAATCCGATTTCTGAGGTAGCGGAACGCGGTGATGAACGCGGCCTTTTTTTCCAGGTCCGTGCCTTCGGCCGCGGCGGGATCTTCGATGCCCCAGTGCGCAGTCATTGGTTGACCCGGCCAGACCGGGCAGGTCTCGCCGGCGGCGTTGTCGCAGACGGTGAAGACGAAATCCATCACCGGCGCATCGGGAGCGGCGAACTCCAACCAACTTTTGGAGCGCATGCCGTCGACGGGATAGTCTATGCTCTCGAGCGTGCGCAGCGCCATCGGGTGTACCGCGCCTTTCGGCGTGCTGCCGGCGGAGAAGGCCTGGAAGCGGCCGGCGCCGTCCTTGCGAAGGATCGACTCGGCGAGGATCGAGCGCGCCGAGTTGCCAGTACATAGGAACAGAACATTGTACATCTGGTCAGGCACGGCTTCGCTCCTTTCGCTTCGGAGTGCAGCAGGATTGCAGGCTCTCGACCACCGGCTGGCAAACTTCCGGTCGCCCGCCGCAGCAGTCCCGCAGCAGGAAAACCGCGACGTTTCGGAATTCGGTGAGGTGGGCGCGGTAGACGATCGAGCGACTGCGTCGTTCGGATGTCACCAGGCGCGCGCGGGTCAGGATCGACAGATGGGCCGAGAGCGTGTTCGGCGGGACTTCCAACAGGCGGGCGAGGTCGCCGGCCGCAAGGCCGTCAGGTTCGTGCCTCACCAGCGTCCGGAAGGCCTCCAGACGGGTCGGTTGGGACAGGGCGTCGAGCGCCAGGACGGCTTCTTCGGTTTCCATATATCCAGACTTATGGAATTATTGGGCCGGCGTCAACCCGAAACCGGTTTTATTTCGAATATTCTAGAAGTATCGTTGACGGCGGGATCGAGCGGGCGCATAGTGCCGGCCATGAAAATTGACGATGCAGCGGCACGCTTGGAAGCGCTGGGCAACCCGACCCGGCTGAAGATCTATCGGACGCTCGTCCGCGCCGGTCACGCAGGCCTGCCGGTCGGGCGACTGCAGGAGCGGCTGAAGATCCCGGCCTCGACCTTGTCCCATCACATCAAGGGTCTCGTCGCCGTCGGCCTGGTGACTCAGCTTCGCGAAGGTACGACGCTGATCTGTCATGCCGAGTTCGACACAATGCGGGGCTTGGTGGATTTTCTGGTCGCCGAGTGCTGCGCCGACGAAGCCGAGTGTGGCGCGGCAGCGCGCCCGGCGGCATGAGTTTTTTTGAACAGTCTTTCGATGATTCTAGAAACATAGGAGAAGCGAGATGAGCGCGGGAAAGACGGTGGCGATCATCGGTGCCGGGCCGGTCGGCCTGGCGGCAGCAGCGCATATTCTCGAACGCGACATGACACCGATCGTGCTGGAGGCCGGGCCCGAAGTAGGACACTCCATACGGCAATGGCGGCACGTGCAGTTGTTCTCCCCGTGGGAGTACAGCATCGACAAGGCGGCCGCGCGCCTGCTGGCGCCGACGGGCTGGAATTTGCCAGACCCGCAGGTCTATCCCACCGGGGCCGAGCTGCTCGAACACTACATCGAGCCGCTGGCGACCAGGACAGTGCTGCGCGACATGATCCGGACGAACAGTCGCGTCACCGCCATCGGTCGCGTCGGCTTCGACAAGGCCAAGACCAAGGGCCGGGAGGCGGCGCCGTTCGAGATCCGCTACCAGAACGGCAAGGGTCCCGAGACGCTGCGCGCCGACGCCGTGATCGACGCGTCCGGGACTTGGGGCTCGCCGAACTCCGCCGGCGCCGGCGGACTGCCGGCGATCGGCGAGCGCGAGGCTGCCGCGCGGATTTCGTACGGGATGCCGGACGTCCTCGGTAAGGAGCGAGCCCGGTTTGCGGGCAAGACCGTCGCCGTTCTGGGGGCGGGGCATTCGGCCATCGGCACCCTAAGCGATCTGACAACTCTCGCTCAGCAGGCGCCGGGCAGGCGGCCCATCTGGCTGCTCCGGAGCGGCAACCCCGAGAAAAGCTTTGGAGGCGGGGCGAACGACAAGCTCTCCGCCCGCGGCGAGCTCGGCGCCCACTTTGCGTCGCTTGTCGCGTCGGGCCAGGTCCAGGTCGAGGCCGGCTTTCCCGTCGCCGGCATCACGCAAGCGGATGGCCGGCTCCGGATCACGACCTCATCCGCCTGCTGCGGACGCAGCATCCTCGCGGACGAACTGGTGGTCGCGACTGGCTTCCGCCCGGACTTCAGTTTCTTGAGCGAGATCAGGCTCCGGCTCGATCCGGCGATCGAAGCGCCGGTCGCGCTCGCGCCGCTGATCGATCCAAACGAGCACTCCTGCGGCACCGTACGTCCGCACGGGGCGCGCGAACTCGAGCAGGACGATCGCGGCTTCTATCTCGCCGGCATGAAGGCCTACGGTCGCGCCCCGACCTTTCTGATGATGACGGGGTACGAACAAGTCCGTTCGATTGCGGCCGACATCGCCGGCGACAGAGAGGCCGCCGAGCGCGTCGAGCTCGAACTGCCAGAGACTGGCGTCTGCACGCGCGGCGGGGTCGAGGGCGGCGATGGCGCATCCGGATGCTGCGGCGGTCCTGCCAAGCAGGACGCCGCAGCCTGCTGCGCCGCCGATGAGGGTGCAAAGAGGGCTGGCGCCGCCGGCTGCGGATGTTCGTAATCGGCTAGGCGGGAAGATGAGCGGTCGAATCGTGGGCCTGAACGGCCGGTCGTTGATTGTCGCGATGTGTCTCGGACAGATCGGGAATTTGCTGCCGCACGTCGCTCTGTCCGCCAATCTCGCCCAGCATCTCATGCCGGCCTGGGGCCTGAGCGCCGCGGAGGGCGGCCTCATGGCGAGCGGTTATGCATTTGGCTACATGCTCGCCGTTCCGGTGCTGACGACGCTCACCGACAGGATCGACGCGCGCCTGGTGCTGCTCTGCGGATCCATCGTGAGCGGACTGGCGACGATCGCGTTCGGACTATTCGCGGAGGGTTTCTGGACCGGGACAGCCATTTGGGCCTTGGCAGGTCTCGGTTTCGCCGGGGCTTACATGCCTGGCCTCAAGGCTCTTACCGACCGCTTGCCGGCCGGCGACACGTCGCCGTCGACCGATCTTGGCGGGGCCAGGGCGCCGGCCTCGCCGCCGCGTGGCACGCTGAAGGAGCGAGCACGCCAGATGTCGCTTTACTTGGAGCCGGCGACCTACGATGCTCTGCGCGAAATCGCGCATCGAGAGAGGACCAAGATGCACCCTCTCCTGCTGCAGGCAGTGGGCGAGTTTCTCAAGAAGCGCGTTACGCCGGAATGACGCGATCAGGCTTTGCGTATACTCCAGCCGAAAAGCGAATAAAGGCGACCAGGGCCTTCGCGTGATCGATCATGCGCCGCGGTCTCGTCAGAGGCCCAGGTCGCGTCAATCGAGCCGCTTACTCAGTCGAAAGCTTGTAAACCTCGCCGGGTTGAAGGTGTACTTCCTCGAATATTTCTTGCTGCTTATCAGACAGGACGCTCGGCAAAACGTGTGCTGTCCAGCCTTCCGGTACGGCCGCAAGGACCAGGGTTACAGCTTGGCTCGGCTTAGCGAGAGCGAGCCATATTTCCGTCGTTGATCCCGAGTCCGAGGTCGCCTCGACGATGGTGAATTCTTTGCCGAACGACTCTGCCATGGAGGGTCAACCAGCCCCGATGCAGCAATTTCAACTGGAGCGGCTCACTCGGGCGGCTTCAGTCCGGGCGAGCACAGCCAGTCGCTCATGTGCGAGCCGGTCTCACATTGCCGCGCCTTCCGGATGACCTGCTCGCGTAGAGGCCCGTGCGGAAGCAGGCTCGCTTCTTCGCGCAAACGCTGAGCCTCTTCGGCAAGGCGCTCTTCCAAAGATCTAGTCTGTTTGAAACGACGCCGCTTCGTCATGGCGCTGCTCCCTTGTTCGAGTAGGCGGGAGCGCTACTGGCGTTCTCATCACAGATAGCAGCCGAGGTCCGGGCTGTGATGACTACAGCCTGCGCCTCTCCGCAGCCGCGGGGCAAGGGCTATCTTTCGCGCCGGGGGCGGAACTTTTCAGGAATGGCTCAAAGGCCGTAAGCGGCTCAAACCAAGGATTCAGCGTCATTTGCTTTGGTCGTTGACCTGAAAGCGTCGGCGCGCCGGACGAGATCGCGTGGACGACGGGCTACACTTGCTTGAGTGCGTCGCGAAATAGCTTCAGACAATCGCCACAAAGTTCAACGACACGCTCCGCACAGTCAGTCTTCGCCAAGACAGCGATGTCCCAGTATTCACTCGATCTATTGCGTCAGTGCTATGTCGTCGAGAAAAGACCGCTCGAGGCCAGCGTCGAGCAGATCTTGCGGGCCGACACCCGCGCGGGAGCCCGTGCCATACTGGCTTCAATCGACAAACGCCGCTTCGCAAATCGGTCCGAAGGGCAGCGCCTCCGCAAGATGCTCCGCTTCGAGACCTCTCTCTGGGAAAGCGGCCATCATGCCGTGGCAGGAGTGGACGAGGCCGGAATGAGCCCTCTCGCCGGGCCGGTCTCCGCTGGCGCCGTGATCCTGAAACCCGGCACGCGGATCGTCGGGATCGACGACTCGAAAAAGCTTGACGCGGCGGCTCGCGAAGAACTAGCGAAGGAGATCAAGGAAAAGGCAGAGAGTTGGTGTGTAGCGTTCGTCGAGGTCGAGGAGATCGACGCGATCAACATCTATTGGGCAGGCATCCAGGCGATGCAGCGTGCTGTCCGGGGACTAGGGCTGACGCCGCAGCACTTGCTGATCGATGCGAAGCGTTTGAAGGAAATCGACATCCCTCAGCAGGCCATCATCAAAGGCGATGCCAAGTCCGCCAGCATCGCCGCCGCCTCCATCCTCGCGAAAGTCGAGCGAGACAGGGTCATGCGGACGCTCGACGCGCGTCACCCCGGCTACGGATTCGCGGATCACAAGGGCTACCCGGTGCCGGCTCATTATGAGGCGCTCGCCAGGCTCGGGGCATGCGCAGCTCACCGTCGATCGTTCGGACCCGTACGCAAGGCTCTCGGGTTGCCGCCCATGCCGCCGTGGCCTTCGGCATCCGAGCGCGAGCCCGGCTGAACAGGTCGTATGCTTCGTCTTGGCGGCGCTATTTTCGCGACCACTTCCTTTCGCGAACGACGTCCTTGGGGTTTTTGTCGGACCGCAGCCCGAGATAGACCGGCTGGCGCAGCTCGCCCTTGCTGGTCCACTCTGCGAACTTCACCTCCGCGACCAACGAGGGGCGCACCCAGGTCGTGACCCGCTCGTCTTTCACCTTGGCAGGAAAGGGCGACTTGGTAGTCTTGAGCCTCATGAGCTTGCCGTGAAGCTGTTCCAGAACTTGGTGGCTGAAACCGGTGCCGACGTGCCCGATGTACCGCCATGCGCCATCTTCCCTCACCGCGAGGACGAGCGCCCCGAAGAAGGGTCGGGTTCGCTTCGGCGCCGTGAAGCCGGCGATCACAACCTCCTGACGCTGCGCGGTCTTCACCTTCAGCCAGTCGGCGGTCCGGCGTCCGGACGCGTACGGGCTGTCGGCGCGCTTGGCCATGATGCCTTCGAGATGTCTCCGCTCGGCTTCTGCGAAGAACTTCGTGCCGCTGCCCTTGCGGTGCTTGCTGAATGCGATCAGCTTGTGGCGCGGCAAGATGGTCTTTAGCCGTTTCTTGCGCTCGAGGAGCGGCAGCGCACGCAGATCCTCGCCATCTGCGAACATGAGGTCGAATGCGCAATAGAGAAGCTTGGCTTCGTGGCGCAGTGCGTTTTGAAGCAACTGGAAATGGGATACGCCGTCCTTCCCGATCGCGACGAGCTCGCCATCGATCACGGCATCCGCCTTCACGTCCTCGAGGGCTTTCGCGACCTCAACATAGGAATGGCTGATGATTTTCCCGTTGCGGCTATAGAGTGCGACCCGACCACGCCGGATTTCCGCGACCATGCGGAAACCATCGAATTTGTCCTCGAAGACCCAATTGGGATCGTCGAACGGTGAATCGGTCAGCGTGGCCAGCATGGGCTGCAGGCGATGAGGCAGGATCGACTTTCGGGGCATGGCCGGGTCTCTTTTCTACAGAGCCGGCAAGGCCCTAAGCGAGGAGAGCGGAAGGCGAACCCGCACGGCATCACCAGCCGCGACCGTCCCGCCGGTCCGTACCACGCCCAGCACGCCGGATTTGAATAGAGGGCCCCTTTCCGCCGACGAGAGCACCTGCCGCTTAAGGCCGGCTCGGAAGCGGTCGATGAGGGCGCAGGGCGTCCGGAGGCCGGTCAGCTCAACGACCGCGGCCGGCCCGAGCTCGATCAGCGTCCCGAGCGGCATCCGTTCGAGGTCCAAGCCGGCGGTGGTGATGTTCTCGCCGAGCTCTCCCGCTGCAACTGAGAAGCCGGCATCCGAGAGGGTCGCGAAGAGCTCGGATGGGATCAGGTGAACCTGCCGCAGATTGGGAAGGTGCGGCTGACGACGGGCGAGATAACGGTGCCGGACGAACGCGCCGGCGTGGGCGTCCCCTTCGACGCCATGGCCTTCCACTAGTACGATCTGATCCCGTGACGGCTTGCTGAAGTGGTGACCGCGATCGGACGCGACGGCCACGACTTTTCCCACCAGTGAGAGATCCTCCGCTGACGGCATCAGGCGGCGCGGGCGAGCGAGCGCCGCTTCTGGCGCAGGTAGCGCGTGATATCCGTGAGCGGCATCGCGTTTAGGACCCGGTCGGCAGGGACGCCGCCCTTGCGGGCCATTTCGACGCCCCAGTGCATGTGGTCGAGCTCGGGAATGGAGTGCGCGTCCGGATTGATGCTCAGCATGCAGCCGAATTCGAGGGCCGCCTGGTGCCAGCGCCAATCCAGGTCGAGACGCCACGGATGTGCGTTGATCTCGACGACGACGTCGTGTTTGGCGCAGGCCCGAAGTACCTTTTCGACGTCGATCTCATAGCCCGGCCGCCGCTGAAGCTGCCGCCCGGTCATGTGGCCGATAATGGTCATGTGAGGATCGGAAATGGCGCGAAGCAAGCGCTGCGTCTGGGCCTTGCGGTCCAGTTTGAACCGGCCGTGAATGCTGGCGACGACGAAGTCGAAACGTTCAAGCACCTCGTCGTCGTAGTCGAGCGAGCCGTCGGCCAGAATGTCGGACTCGATGCCTTTAAGGATCCGGAAATCCTTGCCGAAGCGCTTGTTCAGGCGGTCGGCTTCCCGGTGCTGCTGCGTAATCTCCTCCACCGACAGACCTCCGGCATAACGCGCGGACTTGGAATGGTCGGCGACCCCGAAATACTCGAACCCGCGCTGGCGCGTCGCCTTCGCCATAGTCTCCAGAGTCTCTGTCCCGTCGGAGGCATCGGTGTGGCAGTGCAGGATACCGCGCAAGTCCTTGTCGGTGACGAGCTTCGGCAACTTACCCTTCAGAGCCAGCTCGACCTCGCCGCACCCCTCCCGGAGCTCGGGATCGATGAAGGGCAGGCCTAGAGCTCGGTAGATTTCGGCCTCCTCGCCGGCGACCAGCGTGCGGTCCTTGTGCAAGCCGTCAGCGTCCAACCGCATCCCCTTCTCGGCGGCCAAGGTTTGGAGCTGCTCGATGTGAGCGGCGGAGCCGGTGGCGAAGAGAAGGGCGACGCCGAAATGTTTGCGGTCGGACACCCGGACTTGCAACCCTTCGGCCGATTGCATCGACGTCTTTTCCGCCTTGGCGGCCTCCGCAACGATTGCGAGGTTGCCCACGAGCTCGCAGCCTCGACGGAAATCGCCAGCGAGCGTCACGCGCCTGAGTTCGGGGCGGGACTTGCGGATTGAGTCCTTGGCGTGTGTCAGCAGGGCGGCGGCACGGTGCAGGTGAAGGCGACCTTCTCCGCTTTTGGCGATCGCTAGGTTCTGCAGGATCTTGGTCTGCAACGCGGCGCCCAGACCCTTGGCCTTCTTGATGCGGTCGTCCTTGGCGGCGGCCTCCAATTCCGCCAGCGAGGCGATGCCGAGATCCTTGTACAGGCGCAACACCTTCTCCGGACGAAGGCCGGGCACAGCGAGCATCTCGAGCACGCCCTCGGGAATCTCCTTCCGCAGCTTTTCGAGGCTGGGATGACTGCCCGTCTTGTGAAGCTTGGTGATGATGTCGGCGATAGCATCGCCGACTCCGGGGATCTCCGTCAGCCGATCTTCAGCGACGAGGACGTCGAGCGGGACGGCAAGGGCCGCCAGGGTGTCCGCCGCGCGCGAATAAGCTTTCGCCCGGTAGGGATTGCCTCCGCGCAAAGCGGTGCGCGGCGCGTATTCCCGCAGGAGGCTTGCCACGGTGCGGGTGTCGGGGGACGCCACTCAACGAGCCCCCCGTCCGGCGCTCCGCTGGTTCGGCTGCGCAAAGTCACTTCGGATATTCGGGCCGCCGGCAGGCGGGCCATCGAGAGACCTCTCGAGCTTCTGGGCTGCCCGGAAGTCCTCAAGGTGTTGCGTGTTCGGACCGTAAGCGGCCTCCTTCTTGAGGAGATTATAGATACGACCAGCCACAAGCTGCAGATGCTTCATCCTGCCCTGCGGCATCGATCGGGCCCTGCAAAGAGCTCGAACAGCGTAAGCCCTGAAGTAGTCGAAGGCGTCTGACATGATGTCGGTTAAACGCGGGCTCTCGCCCATAGTTCAGTCAGCGTCGAATAGGAACCTCGGGCGTGCCGGCTGTGCGGTTCTAAGGGCAAACGCGACGGTATGGGCGGCGATTCGGAACAGCTCACCGCCACCGAAGTTTGAAGACTCGTTGAGTAAGGCAGGTAGACTGCCCGCCGTCGGTCCGACCGGCGGTGGGCTTTTTGTGGGTTGCGTAGCGTGGCGAAGTGCACCAAGGCACCGGCCGGCGAAGCCGGAAGCCCCTCAGATGCCGGGGTTCATCGTTCCCCAGCTTGCGGCCCTGAAGATGAAGGCGCCGTCGGGATCGCAATGGATTCACGAAATCAAATACGATGGCTACCGCATCCAGCTCCGGATCGACGGGGACGATCGCCGCGCCTATACGCGCAACGGCTACAACTGGGTCGGCAGGTTCTCGAGGATTGCAGGCGCCTTCGATATCAAAGGCCGAGCCATCGTCGACGGTGAGGTCGTCGTCATTCATGAGGGGCGCACGAACTTCTCCGAGCTGCAGGCGGACCTCGGCAGAGGTGATCAGGATCGGCTGATCTACTTCGCCTTCGATCTGCTCTGGCTGGACGGCAGGGATCTGCGCAAGGAGCCGCAGCTCGAGCGGAAGAGGCTGCTGAAGGAGCTGATGGAGGAGCATGACCTCAAGGAGCCTGTCCTCTATAGCGAGCACCACGAAGGAGACGGCCAGGCGCTGTTCGCCGCCGCCAGCAGGCTGAACTACGAGGGCATCGTCTCCAAGCGCGTGGACGCGCCCTACCGGTCGGAGCGGGTACAGGCCTGGCAGAAGATCAAGGTCGTTCAGAAGGGCAAATTCCCCGTGGCCGGCTTCATCAAGGACCCGTCTGGCGTCGCCGCTCTCTATCTGGGCAAGCACGAAGGCAAGGACCTGGTCTACATGGGCAAGGTCGGCACGGGATGGAGCCGGACGACGTCCGCGCAGATTCGCAAGGCGCTCGACACCGTAGGAAGCAGAAACTGACGAAGACCATCAAGAAGCCGAAGGCCACCTGGGTCGAGCCGAAGTTCTACGCCGACATCGAATACCGCGACATTACCTCCGAAGGCCTTTTGCGGGCCAGTTCGTTCAAGGGCCTGAGCAAAGGAACGCGCCGTTCATAGCTGCGTTTGCCCTCCAAAACAGGGAGAATGAACGTGACCGATAATCTCAACAAGCGTGGTCAGCCTGACCGCAGCAAGATCAACATGCATGAGGCTCACGAGGTCAAGTACTGGACCCATGCGCTTGGCGTAACCCGCGAAGAGCTTCAGAAGGCGGTCGAAAAGGTAGGCAACTCCGCAGCCACGGTCCGTAAGCAGTTGGGCAAGGAGGGAGATGCGCAATGAGGACCGCGAGTGGCTGCTGTTCTACATCGACGTGGCGATAGCGGTTTGCCTGTCCGGACTTATGATAACTTTCGCACACATGGTCGCGGGGCTGTTCTTTGACTGATCCCAACTGTCCCATCTGCCAAGGGCTCGGCTAGGTCTGGGAGGACCATCCCGATCGACCGTGGATCGAAAGGGCGAACGGTTGCCAGTGCGGCGCTGGCATGCCGTGCAAGTGCAAATAGGACCGACGGCGTCGATCTGCCGGCCGTCGAGGGGATCATCGAGGAGCCGAAGAGCTGCCGACATCAGCTGGCCGAAGATCATATCGGCGCTTCAGGCGATCGGTTGCGACTTTCACAGCGTATTGAATGCGGTCGAGGTCGCCTTCATCATTCGCGATGACGTATAGGCTCCAATCGATGTCGCACGGGGCGCCGGTCTCGCATTCGATTTCCACGGAGAGGACATGTTCGGAGCCTGGGAAGCTGCGGATTTCCTGAAGCGCGATCCGTTCGAGGTCGGCCTTCGAAATTAAAGCTTTTGCCACCTTTACCTCGCCGAACACCACACCGAAGCCAACCCAAGCAACGCGGCCAAGTTCCAAATGGCGCATCGGCGCTTAGATCTCTAGGTCGCCCGCGGAGTGGGAGCGTCAATTGAACATCAAACTGCTTTTCCAGTGATGAATGCCTTTGGCGAAGGTGAGACCTCAAGCGACACCTTAAAGTCGCTGACGAGGTTCTATTCCCCTTTGGGCAGTGGGGGCGCCGGTAGATTTCATGGCCCGACCGAGGCGCCGCCTCGCCACCGCAGGCCAGCCTCCGGCTCCGCAAATCGCCACATGTTTGGCAGAGCGCCCATGATAGGAACCAACATTTTGTCTTGCAGTTTCCCGAGTAACTACTCAAGAGGGAGGGATTCGAATGCCAAGCGAGAACAGTCTGCAAGAGCTATTTCACGACACGCTGAAAGACATCTACTTCGCAGAAAAGAAGATCCTGTCCGCCTTGCCAAAACTGGCGAAAGCGGCCCAGTCCGAGGATCTCAAAGCCGCCTTCCAGAAGCACGAGACCGAGACTGAAGAGCACGTGGCCCGGCTCGAGAAAGTTTTCGAGGAGATCGACGAGACGCCGCGGGGCAAGACCTGTGACGCCATCCTGGGCATTATCGACGAAGGTCAGGAGGTCATGAAGGAGCTCAAGGGAGCGCCCGCGCTAGACGCCGGCCTCCTTGCCGCAGCGCAGGCCGTCGAGCATTACGAGATCGCCCGTTACGGCACGTTGAAGACATGGGCAGCAGAGCTTGGCCTCAAACAGTCCGTGAAGCTGCTGGAGGCAACACTCTCCGAGGAAAAGAAGACCGACGAGGCTCTGACTAAGCTCGCCGAGAGCGAGGTCAACCAGCACGCACAAGCGGCCTAAAATCCAACGCCCGAGACCGCTGGTTTCGCCCGTGCGCGCCGCAAGACGGCGCGCACGGGTTGTCCGCGTGAAAATGCTTGGAACTGGCCAGTCATCTCTTTCTTGGTACTTTGCTTAACCAGTCATCTCTTTCTTGGTACTTTGCTTAAAAGAGACCGTGCGCCATGCCAAATTTCTTCAACCTTCCGCCCTTTACGGAAGACGGGGATGTCCATGTCGTTGTGGAAACGCCCCGCGGAAGCCGTGCCAAATTTGCCTATGACCCTAAGCTTGAAAGCTTCGGCCTCAGCAAGTCATTGCTGACGGGGCTAAGCTATCCCCATGACTGGGGCTTCGTGCCGTCTACCAAAGCAGACGACGGTGACCCACTCGACATCATGGTGATCCATGACGCCGCGACCTTTCCAGGACTTGTCGTTACCTGCCGCATTATTGGCGTCCTTCAGATCGAACAGAAGAGCAAAAAAAAATCCGAGCGCAACGATCGTCTGTTTGCTGTGCCGCGAAACTCACACTCGGAGCAGGCTTTGCATGAGGTTGATGATCTGACAAAGCCAATCCGGGACGAACTCGAGAAGTTCTTCATGGCGACTGACGAGCTGGAGGACAAGAAGCTCAAGATCATCGGTTGGAAGGGGCCGAAGATCGCGGTACAGGCCATCAAGGATGCCGCGAAATCTTTCGCGAAGGACGGCAAATAAGTTCAGGCGGCGTTGGCGCGCTGCCTTTGGATGCCTGGCCCTGAGCTTCTTTTGCAAGTCGCCCGCGCAAGTGCGCAAGAGCGGCAGCCTCCTCGGGCTTGTGGCTCTGGACCTCGGCGCGCAATTCACTCTCGGCTTTACTCAAGTTGCCTGATCGAGCTTGTTTCGGCCGCGCCAATTCGGGAAGGAGTTCGTCGCTCCCTTGATGGCAGTGACGCGCGCCCGGAGGTCGGCGGGTAGACTTAGTGCACCACGCAAAAAGGAAGCCCACGGTTGCCGCGGGCTTCCAGGGGTCTACCATTTCTGGCGACCAAACCAATCGTTGAGTTCTTTTCTGGCTTGGTCCTTCTGGTAGCCGTAACGCTGCTGGAGTCTTCCTTCCAACTGCTCTTGTTTTTCCATCGATGGCATCTAAGTCATCGTCGGTGAGCTTGCCCCACTGCTCTTTCACTTTGCCCTTTACCTGCTTCCAGTTTCCTTCGACGCGGTTCCAATCCATGTCGTCCTCCTCCTCTTCAGAGGACATTCAACGCGCCATCTCCAAGCTTGTTCGACCGGTTGCGCCGCTAAGGGAGCACGTGCGCGGGCCGAAACGGCGCCCTTCGTCAAAGCCCGCGCTCGTGACGTGCTCCACCTTGCGGACGCGAAGCAGGTAAAATCTATCCGGAGGCGCCTTGGCATCCGATACTGATCTGGATCAGGATCGTCTATAAAGATCGGGCGAGCGCCAATGTGAGCAAAGCGCAAGCGCCACTGGGTCAACGTCGCGAGCGACGTATGCAGATCGGGCGACCCTCGATTGTTGCGACGGAAACAGCGCGGGAGCGAAATACAAGGCCGAACGCGCGCTGTCTCTACTGTGCGCAAGCGCTTCGCGGGCGGCGATCGGCGGGGACGGTCGGGCAACTGCTCAGGAACCTTGGGCATTGCCAGCAGGTTGTCGGTTCTCGACTAGTGGAGACCGTCCTGACAATGCCTGACTATCCTAAGCCGCCGTACCCCAGCAGAGCCAACCGATGCCCGGTTCGACCGCGAAGATGGATCCGCGCCCGGATCACGGCGAGAACAGCTACAGGGGCTCGGGCCGTCTGCGGGGCAAGCGGGCCATCATCACGGGCGGTGACAGCGGAATTGGAAGAGCCGTCGCCATCGCCTTCGCTCGCGAGGGCGCTGACATCCTGATCGCCTACCTCGAAGAGCATGAAGACGCCAAGGAAGTGGCGGCCCTCGTCGAAGCGGAGGGGCGCAGGATCGTTCTGGTCGCGGGCGACCTGCGGTCCGCGGACCACTGCAGGAAGGTCGTCGATCGGGCGGTCCGGGAGCTGGGCGGCGTCGACATCCTCGTCAACAATGCTGCGCATCAGGCGAGCTTCAAGGATCTCGCCGACATCAGCGACGAGGAATGGCGTATGACGTTCGACGTGAACATCCATGCCATGTTCTTCCTTGCGAAAGCCACCGTGCCGCACATGCGGGCCGGTGGCACCATCATCAACACGGCCTCCGTAAACTCGGACATGCCGAATCCCACGCTGCTGGCCTACGCCACGACCAAGGGCGCCATCCAGAACTTTACCGGCGGCCTGGCGCAGATGCTGGCGGAGAAGGGCGTCCGCGTGAATGCGGTCGCGCCCGGCCCAATCTGGACGCCGCTCATTCCCTCGACGATGCCGGAGGCGGCGGTGAAGAACTTCGGCAAGCAGGTTCCGATGAAGCGCGCCGGGCAGCCGGCGGAGCTCGCGACCGCCTACGTGATGCTCGCCGATCCGCTCTCGAGCTACACACCTCCGGAACGACGATCGCTGTGACCGGGGGAAAACCCTTCATCTGATGGCGGGCCTGAAGCGTCCCATGACGCCGAACGGGCGTTACTTTGTCGTCCGCTGAAAACTTCCGATGAGCAATCCGGGACCTGCTCCCCACGAACAGTCGCGGCTGGGCAAGCAACTGATGAATGCGCACGCGGTCAAGCGCCCTATGCCGATTGGTACGCGGGGCTCAGGCGGCCTTCAGGGAGTCGAGACGCTTGCGGAGAAACGCCAGCACCATGACCTCGTCGGGCGTAAGCTTGGCGTACTGGCGCTTGAACTTCTGCGCGATCCTTGCTTCGGCCATCTTGACGAGGTCACCCGACATGTAGGCGTTCAGGACCTCGGGGTGCACATAGCACTTGCGGCAGATGGCCGGCGTGTTGCCCAGTTGCTTGGCAACTCTCTCGATTGCGGCGACGACGTTCCGCTTGGCCTCCGCCTGGCTGTCGTACTTCTTGAATTCCGAGAGCGCCAGTGCCGCCAGCACTGTTCCTGCCCAGGTCCGGAAATCTTTGGCGCTGAAGTCCTCGCCGGTGATGTTCTTGATGTAGGCGTTGACGTCGCCCGAATCCACGGTGCGCGGCCCTCCCACGTCGTCGAGGTATTTGAAGAGCTCGTGCCCCGGGATGTCGGCGCAGCGCTTGACGATCGAGGCGATGCGCTTGTCCTCAACCCGCAGTTTCCACTGCTTTCCCGACTTGCCCGTGAACTCGAACCGCAGGACGCCCCGCTCGATCGCAACGTGCTTGCGGCGGATGGTGGTGAGCCCGTAGGACTTGTTCTTCTCGGCGTACTCGGCGTTGCCGACCCGGATGAGCGTCTTCTCCAGCAGGCTGACGATCGTGGCCAACACCTTCTCGCGAGGGAGTCCGTCAAGCTTCATGTCGGCGGCGACCCGGTCTCACCCAGTTGGTGCCGCGTCCGCTGGCGTAGGCGCTGTCCCGGACCTTCGAAACCACGGCCTCCAGCGGTAACCCCCGGCGCTTCAAGGAGTCTTTGAGCTCAAATGCGGTCTGCTCCGCCCAGACCCGCAACATCGGCTTGTGGGCGGTCTCGAGCAGTAGCGCGAGCGCCGGCGCCCGCTCGTCGGAAGCTCGAAAGCCGCATGGACCGCCCCGGGCACACCCGGTGGCTGCTTTAGGAACGGATGCGATGTTGCAGCCGTTGACCGCGAAACAGCAAACTCCAGGAGGTCGATATGGCCATGGAAGATCGGGAGACTTTCAGTCTCATTGGAAGCGATAAGGTCGAGGGCACGAACGTGTACGGATCCGACGGAGAAAAGGTCGGCTACATCGAGCGCGTGATGATCGACAAGGTCAGCGGCAAGGTGTCGTACGCAGTGCTCAGCTTCGGCGGTCTGCTCGGCATCGGCGACGATCACTATCCGCTACCTTGGCAGGCCCTGAAATACGATACCAACCTCGGCGGCTACGTCACCGGCATCACCCAGGACCAGCTCCGCGGCGCCCCCAAATACGCCGACGAGAGCACTTGGAATTGGAGTGACCCCGCGACCACGCGCTCCGTGAATGCATATTATGGCGTGCCCGTCGCCTGACGAGCCGAGGCATTCCGGTCGCTTCGCACCCCACGGAAGTGCTTTCGCTCCGGCTCGTCTCAAGCAGTCGGAACGCATCGAACGAATGGGACAAGAGGAAGCTCTCCTGCTGCGCTCCCGGAACGATTGCCATCACTCGGCGGTTCACGCAGCGCCGCATTCAGCGGACAGGAGAGACTTATGAAGAAGCTGCTGCTGATGTCCGCGGCCGCCTCGTTCATCTCGACGGGCGCGATGGCTCAGTCGACGGTGGTCACCACCACAGGCACCGGCCATGCCGCCGTGCAGATCGAGCCGGAATACCGCACGAAGATCCGCACCTACGTCACCGAGCACAAGATCCGCCCGGTCGACACTCGCGAGAGAATCGTCGTGGGTCAGCCCGCGCCGCGCGACGTCGAGCTCGAGGCGGTGCCCGCCGACTGGGGTCCGTCGCTCACCAAATACCGCTACGTCTACTCCGGCGAACGCGTGATGCTGGTCGATCCATCGACGCGCACCGTGGTCCAAGAGGTGGACTAAATCCACCGCGGCGGGTCGAGGGGGGTGGGGCGACCCACCGCAAGCCGACGTTAGGCACCCGCCGAGAAGCAAATCCTTGAGCTGCGAGTGTGGTCATGCCGATCGTCAGATACATCGTGTTCGTGGGCGGGTTGCTGCTGGCGCTGCTCTTCCGCTATCTGCCGGCGCCGATCGAGCGTACCGACACGACTGATCCGGACAGGACGACTATCAGGATCCGGTCGGCGAGGAGCCTTCCGGAGAAGATCGTCTTCGACACGCGGCCGCGCGCCGATGTTCCGAAGATGGCACAGGCTCATCCGATGCCCGAGGAAGGGCAGCAATCGGCGCGAGAGGCGATGGCCTCGATGCCTGCAGCACCTGCCGACGCCAAGAAAGAGCTGCCTGAGCGCAAGCGCGCGGGATCTCGTCTGCAGGCGAAGCGGTGGGCGAAATCCGCGAGAAAGCCAGCCCAAGCCAGGCTGGCGCTCGACCGGCACGACTTCTTCACGGCCGGATGGTGGTGACCATATCCTGCTTCCCGCAACGAGAAGGCCGCGCCCGTTCGGAGCGCGGCCTCACGGGGCCTCGAGGGAAGCACGTCTCACCAGTGGTGATGGTGCCAGCGGTGCCGCACGACCGGATAGGCGCCGCCGTAATAGGCGTAGGCGGGCCGGACAACGCGACGGTACCGATAACCATAGGACAGCGGTGCCGTGTAGTAGGTCGTGGCGTAGCCGCCGCCCCATCGGTAGGGAGCATCGTAGGCGTAGGGTCCGCCATAATACCCGGCGCCGTAATAGCCCGGACCGTAGTCGTAGTAGCCGTAGCCCGGCCCCCAGGCATATGCCGAGGAGGCAAGCCCGCCGATCACCGCGCCCGCGATCAGGCCGCCGGCGATGCCGGGTCCCCAGCCGCCTCGCCAATGAGCTTCGGCTGGCGACGGCGCTGCGATCGAGCCGAGACCAAGAGCGCCGATCGTCGCCGTAATCATTGCAATCTTCTTCATCGGGTCACCCCTTTCCACGTTTTCTTGCACGGCCGGACAACGGGAAAAACAGGCAATGGTTGCTAGTTGCCCCGGTGCCAAGAGGCGATGGGGTGCTCGGCGCGGGGCGGCGGTCACTCGAAAGTCCGAGCTGGAGCACAAACATTTCGATCGAAGACGGACTCAATCCGCGTGCGGTGCGGCGACTTTTCCGAGCTTGCCGAACCCGACTTCAAGTGTAGACTTGGCGGGATATTGGGGTGCTTAACACTGTTGAATTCGGCGCCCGTACGATTGCGCTACGATCATTCTTCCTTTGGGGTTTCCCATGTTCGATCCGGCAACGACCGCGCTTTTGCGCGCCGTCCTCGACGAGGTCTGCGAAGACGTTTCGCGCTATGGGACCGGCGCACGCGCCCACGTGGCTTCAAGGATTTTGGAAGCAGCGACGAATGGCGACACCTCGCCCGAGAGGCTGAAGGAGGTCGGCCGCGAAGCTCTTCACGACGCGCCGACGATGTGGCGGTAGGGGTAGGGAGCGGGGCGTGAACTTCCAGGTCACCGTGCTCAAGATCCTGGTGAGCTATCCCGACGGATTCGCCGTCATGTCGGACCTCAAGCGTGACATGGCGATTCTTGCGACGAGTGGACGAGACTGGGCCGAACGGACCAAGCGCCTAGCCGCGCGCGTGCCGGATTTGGACATCTTCTCGCAAGGACTGGTCGAGCGCCTGAACGGGGGTTGGCGCATTACCGAGAAGGGCCGCGGACTGTTGGAGTTCATGGAAGCCCGGCCTGGCGAGCCGGAGCCGGCAAGAGAACTACCCGCAGCCGAACTGCCGGCGCCTCGTCTACACGACTCGGCACGGCTTGGTCGAGCCGAACGCCGGCAACGCCGCCGAGTCGCCCGCGACCGCGTGCGGGCGAAAGCTTCCTGATAGATCTGCCGAGCGCTTCTCCGCCAAAGGTCGAAGCCTCGGGGAAAACTGGAAACTTTCGCCATCGCGCCGAGTTGGCAGCGACTGGATGCGGTCGCTTGGAGCATGAGGATGGTCGATGAAGTCACGGTGAGAAAGGCGGCCGAGACGGCCTGGACCGTGTACCTGGCGGCGCATCCTGACGTGGACGTTCAGGACAGCCGTCGCTGCCTGCTCGAGCGCTATCTGCACAGGAGACGGGAAGAGCGAGAGAGCGATGCCGAAGAACTCGCCAGCTTCGGGATAGCCTACCTGCACCGGCTTCCCGAAGACGAATGTTGACGGGCATGAAGATGCTCGTCGCAAGCGTGGTTCGCGAGAGCACAAGGCCAAGTTGGACGCTGCTCGCGATTTCATACCTCATTTCCGCGGTTATCGTGATCGCCCTGCGGTTCGTGATCGGGGCCTAGCCGATGCGGATCGCCCAGCTTGCTCCGTTGGCCGAGAGCGTTCCGCCGAAGCTTTATGGCGGCACGGAGCGCGTGATCGCCTGGCTTGTCGACGAACTTGTCGAGCTCGGACACGACGTCACTCTGTTCGCGAGCGGGGATTCGAAGACGAAGGGAAAGCTCCACCCTGTCTGGCCGCGCGCGCTGCGCCTGGGCCGGAGGGCTGCGGATCCGAACGCCGCATGCGCGCTGCTGATCGAGGCCATCGCCAAGCGGTCGGGCGACTTCGATGTGATCCATTCCCACGTCGACTGGCTGCCCCTTCCGGTGCTGAGCCGGACCGACGTGCCGTTTCTGACGACGATGCACGGCCGGCTCGACCTTCCCGGTCTGTCCGACGTGATCGGGGCTTTTCCGAACGCGGCCTTCGTCTCGATTTCCGACAACCAGCGTGGACCGCTCCCGGACGCGGACTGGATCGCGACGATCCAGCACGGGCTGCCCAATGGTCTGTTTAAGCCGTCCTACCAGCGTGGTTCGTACCTGGCCTTTCTCGGGCGGCTGACGGCGGACAAGGGACCGGAAGCCGCCATACGCATCGCCCGCGCCTCGCGGATGCCGCTACGGATAGCGGCCAAGATACCTCGCGCGGAGACGGCCTACTTCAAGAAGAAACTCGAACCGAACATCGATGGCGGGGAGATCCAACTTGTCGGCGAGGTGGACGAAATCAGGAAACAGTCATTCCTCGCCGGGGCCGACGCGTTGCTGTTTCCGATCGGGTGGCCCGAACCGTTCGGGCTCGTCATGATCGAAGCGATGGCGTGCGGGACACCTGTGATTGCTTACCGAGCGGGTTCGGTGCCCGAAGTGGTGGAAGACGGCGTTACCGGCTTTATCGTGGATAACGAGGAGCAGGCTATCAGGGCGGTGAACGAACTGAGGCGGCTGGACAGAAGAGTGGTCCGTGCCCGGTTCGAGGAGCGCTTCGCCGCGAGCCGGATGGCGAAGGAGTACGAACGCCGATACCGCGAGCTGGTCGCTCACAGAACGCTCCAGGCGTGAGACAAAGTTAGCGGGTGCGAAGGATTCGAGAACGGAGTCTCCGTTCGCTCCCCGGAACATTTGCGGATTCTGTATGTTTGGACGTCCGTGAAGGCCGAAAACAAAACGGCCCGTCCGAATGCCGGACGAGCCGTTCGTGCGAGCGTCTAATCGCTCAGTGCATGTGAACTATCCAATAGCCGACGCCGCCAACAACGAGGACGGCGGGAACGGCCCATAAAATCAGTACAGGCATTTTCTCCTCCAATTGCTGTCAGAACGTCTTCGCGAGGCCGGTTTGGCCCTGCGATGGCCGTTACTGTTCGGTGCAGACCTTGGTGGTCTTCACGGCGGACTCGGCTTCCGTCTTGGTCTTGTAGACGCCGTCGCCGACGACCGTCGTGGTGGTCGTCGTCGGCTTGGTGTCGACGACGGTGCACTTCTTGGTGGTCGCGTCGCGGACGATGTAGAACTCAGCGGCGCTGGCAGCCTGGGTGCCGAGGGCGAAAGCGGCGAGAGCGCCGCACACGATCAGCTTCTTCATGTTGTCCTCCTCATACAATTCGAAAGTAGTCACGGCCAACGAGCAGACGGGACCGAAGTTCCGGTTGTTCCCGCCTCAGGCCGGCACGTCCCATTTCGCGACACAGTAATTCTACGCCTGCCGTAAGAAATGTTGCCGTCTGCGTTGCCGACATTTCCCGGAAAGGAACTGCGCGGTGCATCGGGGGTTTGATCGACGTCCGCATTTAGGAGGTTCAGATGAACAAGCGTTTATTCTTGGCCACGACTGCAGCAGTCGCGATCGCGACTTCAGCTTTCGCGCAGTCTTCTCCGAGCACGTCCAACACCAATCCGCCTGCTACGCAGCGACAGCAGGATTCCAATCAGACGACGACGGCGCCTTCTTCGACTTCGACACCGTCCAGCTCGTCGTCGGGATCCGCGCAAAACGCCAATCCGTCGACGAACTCGGCCCAGACGCAAACTCCGCCGTCGACCGGTCAGACCGCCGCAGGCCAGCCGTCCAATTCCGGTACGGGCACCAACACCACGCAGGCGCCATCCTCGAACAATTCGACCAACCAGGCGCAGACCACTCAACCATCCAACCAGACCACCACGCCTTCAGGCCAGGCGCAGACAACTTCTCCTTCGAACATGAATACCCAGACGCAAAGCGCCAACCCGCCTGCTTCAAGCACCAACCAGGCCCAGTCGCCGACAGGGAGCGGTTCGACCAACACGGCCCAGCAGCCGAACAATCAGCAGAACACGGCCGATCGTTCGTCGAACACCAACGTGAATGCGTCGGTGAACATCAACGATCAGCAGCGGACTCGCATCAGCACGTCCATTTCGCACCTGAACGTGCAGCCGCTCACCAACGTGAACTTCTCCTTGTCGGTGGGCACGGTCGTGCCGCGCGACGTCCGCCTGCAGCCGCTGCCGGCCGATGTCGTGGAGATCGTGCCGCAGTATCGCGGCTACAACTTCGTGCTGGTGAAGGACGAGATCGTGATCGTGGAACCTTCAAGCTACAAGATCGTCGCCGTTCTGCCGTACTCCGGCCGCTCGACCGCGTCGGCGCCCGCGAGCACCGAACAGCGCAAGATGACGTTCAGCGATCGTGATCGCGAGGTGATCCGCAAGCATGCCAAGGCCCGCCCCGTCGAGCGCGAGCGCCGCACGACCGGCAGCACGGTCCGCACGGAGATCCGGACCGGCGAGCGGGTGCCGGAGGGCGTGGAGATCGAGGCATTCCCCGAAGAGGTCTATCGGGATGCTCCGACGCTTCGCGAGTACCGGTACATCAACCGGGACAGCCGTACCTATATCGTCGAACCCCACGAACGTCGCGTCATAGAAGAGATCGACTGATCTCGCAGCGGAAGGAGAACATCCATGAAGACCATCGTGCTAGGAGCGATTGCGGCGACCGTGATGGCGGCCTCTGCGACTGCTGCTCCCCTTGCGCCTGCGGCCGTCGCGTCAGCGGAGGCTGCGGGCATCGAGCGGGTCCGTCTCGTTTGCGACGAGTATGGCCGATGCTACCGGACCCGTGGTCCCCGCTACGTCCAACGCTACTATGGCGGAGACGACGGCTACGTGGTCCGCCGGAGCTACGGCTATTATGGTGGGCCCGGCTACTACGATCGCGGTTACGGCTATTACGGCGGAGGCCCGAGCATCGGCTTCAGCTTCGGCACCGGCCGTTGGTAAACCGTACGACCAATGGGCCGTCCTCCGGGGCGGCCCATTTCCGCTCAGATGGCATCGGCCTGCTGATTGCATCTTCAACGGCCCTCAGTCCTTCAAGCCCTCGAAGTGACGCTCCATAGCAACTCTGTAAAATTGGCTCCTAATTCGCAATGCTCCCTCAGTGGACTGGTGCTACGCTGTGTCGGGGGGGATACTAATTGGCCATCTACCGAATACTTCAAAACTCGCCTCCCTCTTGGGCCGGAAGAGATCGCGCGGCTTTCGACAGCTTACGAACAGGCCCTCCGTGCGATTGGCGTACAGGATCGCAACGATCCCCTCACCGAACTGATTGCCAAGAGGATCATCGAAATCGGTCAGACCGGCCTCAAGGACCCCGCCGCGATCTGCGGTCGGGCCGTCGAGGAATTAGGCCTGCCGAAAGGTTGATTCCGCGCGGCGGATGCACCCAAGCGATGGATCCGACGTCGGTCTAGGCTACGGCGATGGCGCTAAGGCTCGGCCACAAGTAGAACAGCTAACCCGGCGGCGCTCCCTTTTCCTCGCCGAGCTCCTTGATCATGCGAACGATCTCCTCCGGATGGAAGGGCTTCTGCACGATCCGGCTGCCCGGGACGGGGCGTGGTGTAGCGGGCGAAAAGCCCGTCGCATAGATGACCGGCAGTTCCGGATCGCTTTCGCGGCAGCGCTCCGCGATCTGCCAGCCGTCGATGTTCCCGGGCAGCCGGACGTCGGTGACCAGCACGTCCGCGACGTGGCGCTTGCACCAGTCCAGCGCCTCTTCCCCGTTGCTCGCGTGGATGACGTGGTAGCCCGCATCGCGCAGCGCTTCGACAACGAATTCACGGATAAGGGGGTCGTCCTCGACGAGAAGTACGCTCACTGGCGGCTCACTTGGGATAGCGGTTGTAACGCATGTCGAACGGCTCAATTGCGCCGCCGTTCCTGATGGATCCATGCCCAAGGAGTATTTCCGGAAGCCGTTCTTAGACGCCGCCCGAACGCAGACGCTTTCTTCCGCCGTGCGGTCCAGGCCGAGCACCGTCGCCGCCGAGGCGCGCCGGCAGGTCGCCCTCCCGCCGCAGTCCGCGGATGCCGGTGCTTGGATTGCCTTTTGACGCTCCTTCTCGCTGCGGATCATCCGCCGCGAGCGACCCCGACCGTGTCGGCCATCCTGGCCCACCGCGCGCCCATGGGCTTCTCGCTGCCGGTCGTCGTGTCGCGTGCCGTCTGGTGCTCCATCTCGGCGTCAAGCTCCGCTCCGAGCAGGATCACGATCGCGGAGATCCAGAGCCAGGTCATGAAGCCGATCACCGCGCCCAGCGAGCCGTAGGTCTCGTTGAACTTGCCGAAGCTGGCGCATACCAGGAGAACAGCGCGGAGGCGCCGAGCCAAAGGACGGTCGCGGCCGCGCTGCCCCACGTGATCCAGCGCCAGCGCGGCGCTTCGCGGCTCGGTCCGAAGCGATAGATCAGCGCGAGCGCCAGTCCGACGGCGATGAACATCGCGGGCCAGCGGGCGATGCGGATCAACAGGTCGGCGGCGTCTGACAGGCCGATGAAGTTCAGGACCACCGGCACGACGACCACGCCGCCCAGAGCGATCAGCACGAACGCGATGCCGGCGACGGTGAAGGACAGGGAAACCACGTTCAGCTTCACGATGCCGCGCTTCTCTCTCTCGCCGTAGACGATGTTGAGCGTATCGAACAGCGACTTCATCGCGGCGTTCGCGCTCCAGAGCGAGACCGCAAGCCCGACGGCGAAGGTCAGACCGAGCGTCTGATGCCCCTTCGAAGCGACGCGCGTAAGCTGATCCCTGGCGACGTCGATGGCTCCGCCCGGAACGAATCCGGAGACCTGGTCGAGGTGTTTGGCGATGCTCCCGGGATCGGAGAAGAGACCGTAGATCGCGACGAGAGCCGCTAGGGCGGGAAAGATAGCGAGCAGGCTGTAGTAGGTCATGCCGGCGGCGAGCGCGAGGATGCGGTGCTCGGAAATGTTCGCGTAGACCCGCAGCAGGATGTCCTTCCATCCGCGCGCCGGGATTTCGGAAGGGGTCTTGGCGAACCGACCGCGATCCTCCTGTTCCAGCGCCACCGCAGCAGGAGAGGCATCGCGCCGGTTCTTCGGGTTGTCCAGCTCGCCGTGTCCTTCCTCCTCCGAAGCGACCTGCTGGGCCACGAACGCGACGGCGAGCAGAATCAGCGCGCCGACGACCGTCGAGCCGAGACCACCACGTTCCCTACGATCGCCAGAGCGGCTGCTCATGCCACGACGTCCCGCAATGCCTCGGCCGGGCAACCGGCGATGCGCGGGAACGTTCCTTGAAAGGTCTCTAGCGGAATAACTGAGCCTTCGTCGGGCGTTCGACAGCGGACGGCGGATCAGCGGAAGCTCCGGATGGGGCGTCGACTGGCCGGCTAGGCCTTCGCAGCGCGCGCCGCCGCTACCGCCATCCAGTCCCGCAGCAGGCCTCTGTCCTCTCTCGAGAAGGACGCGCGTCGCTTGAGATCGTCCAAGGTCTCGCTGGGATGGCATCGCGCGTAATCCTCGCGGATCAGCGACTCGAGGTAGGCCGGGTCCCTTTCGTTGCTGGGATCGAGATGCTGGCGCGAGTCGCTTCTCATGGATTCCGCTGGCGCACATGACGTCACGATGCAGCACAACGGAAAGAGCAATCGTTGGTTCGGGCGCAGATCCAGCCGGACGAACTTAGACGGGGCTCAAATCAGGACGTAGAGGCCACCATGTGAGGCGGCCTTAGTGCAGCTTCTGGCGCAGCTTCCTGATGATCTCGCGAAGGCTGTCCGCGTACTCCTCGAGGATGCGCCGAGCTTCCTCGACCCGGGAGGGTTTGGCTTCCTCGACCGGCTTTGGTTTGTCCGGCTCAGTCATGGGCCAACGGTTGGGCGGGACCAGGACCGGCCGTTGAGCTAGATCAACGGTGTACAAATTTGGATGCTGGTAGTCCGATTCGGACAGCAGCAGGACTGGCAAGTTCGTCGCGGGCGCACCAACTCGCCTGTAGGTGCCGAGACAGTTGGGAGTGACGCGATGTCGACGGTCGCAAAGCTGCTTGCGCGGAGGGAGCGGCTGCTGGAGCAGCTCGAGAGCGATCCGGGCCCGAACGAACGCGAGGAAATTGAACGGCTGCTGGCGCAGATCGAGACCGCGCTCAGCCTGCTCGTTCCGGGGGACGCCGCCGCCTCGACCGAGGAATGATTTCAGCTCCGCCCTCACAGCGCGCTGAGATCGTCCGGCACGTCGCCGAACTTCCGGATCAGCCTGGCGTCGCTGAAGTCGCCGCTCGCCGGGTCGCCCGTCCGCGAGAATGCGATGGCGCCGGCGTGCCTTGGCTTGCGAGATAGCGCCTCGGCCCTCATCACCGCGGCGTTGGCGCTCAGGCACTCGACCGCCTCGCCGGCAGCCACGCCGTCGTCGGAGAAAACGAACGGTAGAGCGACGTAATAGGTCACGTCAGTCATCTGGGTCACCCCTCTGTTCGCGCCCTCCTGGAAGCCGCCCGCGGGCGTAGCCGGTCGAGACCTTCCTCCGGAGCCCGTCGAGGCCTCGAGAAAGTCGTTGGCCACGATGAGCGCCTTCACCGCTTCCCGCGCGTCGCCGCCGCAGGCCGCGATCGCCTGGTCGGCGGCGGCGTCGAGATCGTCGGGGGCCAGCCCAGCCTGCTCGGAGGTGGCGTTCATGCGATTATGTTCCCGTTTCGTTCTGAAAGAGTCAAGCGACCCTCTCCCGCATTCCATGACGCAGCGACCGCCTCTGGATGAACTTTCGGATGGGCGGCCGGCGTGTCGGAACCAGCAGTCCTCGTTCGTCTTGAGTCCGAGCCGTCGAGTTCTGCGTACATGGCCCCCCGTGCCAACTGGAAAGGCTTCCTGCGTCTGTCGCTCGTCACCTGCCCGGTGGCGCTCTATCCAGCCACGTCCGAGAGCGAGAAGGTCTCCTTCAACCAGCTCAATCGGCAGACCGGCCACCGCATCAAGTACCTGAAGGTCGACGCCGACACCGGGGACGAGGTAGCCAACGAAGACATCGTCAAGGGCTACCAGCTCGAGAAGGACCAGTTCATCGAGGTCTCGAAAGAGCTCGAGGAGATCGCGCTGGAGTCGACGCCGCACTATCGAGATCGACGAGTTCGTCGACAAGTCCGACATCGATTCGCGCTACCTGATCCGCCCCTACTACATCAGGCCGGACGGCAAGGTCGGGCACGACGCCTTCGCAGTGATCCGCGAGACGATCCGCGAGATGGATCGGGCGCGTCGTGCTGACCAGCCGCGAGCACATCATCGGCTTGGAGCCGATGGACAAGGGCCTGGTCGGCACCCTGCTGCGCTATCCGTATGAGGTGCGCAGCGAGCAGGAATACTTCGATGACATCCAGGACGTGCAGGTCACCAAGGACATGCTCGACCTCGCCAAGCACATCGTGAATCAGAAGGCCGGCCGCTTCGACCCGGAGAAGTTCGAGGACCACTACGAAACCGCGCTGATCGAGCTCATCAATCAGAAGCGCGCCGGCAAGCCCATCACACTGAAGGAGCGGCCCGCCGCAGGCAACGTCGTCAACCTGATGGAGGCGCTGCGGCAAGCGTCGGCAGGGAAGCTGCGCCCGAGAAGGCGGCCAAGCCCGCGAAGAAGCCGCGCAAGGCGGCCGCCCAACAGAAGGAGATGCTGATGCCGATCGCCGGCAAGAAGCCGGCGAAGGAAGCTGCGACAAAGAAGCCGGCGACCAGGCCGCATCGGAAGTCGGCATAATCTTCGAGACCACAAGGGGATTGGAACGAAAGGGTTCGCGAAGCGTCGAATCCATGCCCCCGGCCCCCCAAAAGCCCCGCGGGGGGAAAACCTACCCCCTAGGTTGGCGGTCCGAATGCGCAACATAGCGCAAGGACCGTTTGCGCCCGCAGGAGGGAGCAATGAGCAATCGCACATCGGAACGGAGGACGCCGACCGCCGCCGAACGGGAAGCTCGAAAGGTGTTTCGCGATACGCGCGCGAAGGCGCCGGTCGCCGAGTATGAACGCGACCAACAGGCATTCCATGCAAACCGGGAGCGCCTGAAGGCAGAGCGGATCGCTCGAGAAGCTGCGGCAAAACAGAAGCCAAAGATCTGAGGCGTCGAGCGCGCGCTGTGGTTTGTCGTCGACGTTCCGGATCGTCAGTCTCGGAGCAGGCGCGCAATCAGAGGGGGTGGGCACACTATGCTTCGCAACCAACGGCATCTGCCTATGGCTTGGGACCTCATGAATAGGCTCTACCCCCTGGTTCTGGAGCACAGGCTTCCGAGCCCGGTCCGGTACGGCATCTCCGCGGCCATCATGGTGGTGTGTGCCGTGCTGCAGATGGCGCTCCAGATGCAGACCGGGGTGCCCGGATATTTCCTGCTGCTGCCCGGCGTGTTTCTCTCGGGTCTGATCTTCGATCGTGGCTCCGGAATCTTTGCGGCGATCATTGCGGTCGGCGTCGGCGGCTACATGAGCTACGCCGGCGGCTTCGGCCTCGATTTCCTCGCGACGAATTCGCTCTTCGCGATCACGGCGGCCGGGACGGCGACCGTCGCCGAATTTCAGCGCGCCGAGCTCCGGCGGGTCATGCAGGCGGACAAGACCAAGGCCGTGCTGCTGCAGGAGATGGCGCACCGGACCAAGAACAACCTGGCGATCCTCAGCGGGATGATCCGGCTGGAGGCAAGACATGGCGCACCGGAGGTCGCCGCAGCGCTTGAGGCGACCGCCCACCGGTTGCAGGTGATGGCCGAAGTTTACGACCATCTCTCGCGCTCGGTGAACATGCGATTCAAGGACTCGCATTTGTCTGCCCCGTCGGAAGGGCCTGCCCCGCGGCGAACCTATACCCGGAACCCGGTCGGCGGAACCGAAACCTTTCCGCGGCTTCACGTGTTCACGAGAGGGGCGCAGCACACGCGAGGCCCTGCCATGCCCATGCCGATAGGCGATGTGTTTCTCACGGTCGCGGTCATGACCTTGGCCTTCCTCGGCGAAGTCGCGGTGTTCGCTCTCCTTGGCATCTTCTGAAGTATCGCCGTCTCCGTGGCGCGGGTCTGGCCGACGCAACAAGCCATTCTGAAGATCATCCGTCGCAGAGCGCAGGAAAACGCGATGTCCGCCATCGCCGGCAGCAGGAAGATGTTCGGCGGTAGGCACCCCGGATTCGTACGGTCGCAGCGATGCGTGATCGTTTACGATCTGCGGTTATAGCTTCACTCCCATGGACGTCGAATACGACCCGCAGCACGAAGCATTTGCGGCGATGAAGCTCGCCGCCGAAGCCGATGGTGCCGATCGCCAGAGATGGATCAACGCCGCATTGGCGTGGATCGAACTCACTCGCCTGCGCGCGCCGGTCGGTCGCGAACGCCTGGGGAGGGAAGAGTCCCGGCTGGGAATCAGCTATGCAACTGACGTCAGGTGCGAGCCCCAGCGCAGATTGGATTGAAGCGCTGTCATTGCTGCCAGGAAAGACATTGCCCGCGACGCGCTCTGAGGGCACCGAGGCGAAAACCGCGCCTGAGCAGGAGGAACAGAATAGGGCGTTCGGTCGGGGTGTCGGTCGACTTCCTTGGCGAGGAGTCCGGCAGGAGATTGTCGAGACTCTGACGCGTGCGGGCGCGAAGGCCGTTGGGACGAATTGAGCCGAGCCATGCCGGACTGTCCAAAGCCGCTCTTGCAGGCGCAGTTTCCCCGCCGTTGCCATACGTGGGTTGGCGTCAGAGCACGGTCGACACAAGCACAGTCCAGTGGTACAAGCTCCAGACTTGGCGCAAAGGTAAGTTGTTGTTTTTGCTATAGTCTGCTGGATCGAGTTCCAATCCTTTCCTGGGCACCAAGAGCGTGAAATCCAATGCAAATTAGCGAGAGTGTTCGTCGCATTCGCGGATGGCGCCGGCTTCCTGGAGCACTTGGATCGCCCATCCGCGCAGCGTCCGTATCGTTGGTCTTCGCTCACGCGTCGTCAGCATTGACAGCTCCTGATACGACGAATCCTTATGTCCGTCGTCCGTTCCCCGTTAGGGCAGGGCTGGGATTCGGAATGACGAGAGGGCAAGCTTCGGCGTGCAACGAACTGCCCGCTTCTGGTTACGCGCTTGACGTGAACAGCCGGCCGAAGTCTGCATGCGATCCTAGGCGGCTCGCGCGCGGATGCAGTATAAAGAGGGTAGGGGAGGGATCATCCAACTTTCCGTTCGACCTCAACAGCGTTCTCCAACAACGGAGTATCTAGGCTGGGAATATCCGGCATGGCCTTACCGGCAATTGCCTGCAGGTCGCCGATCAAGCACGGTCGAATCGATGACGGCCAGGATTTGGGTTTCCCGCTTGGCCCATTGCCGGCCCAAAAACTTGCGCTCCTTGTCGAGATCCTCGCGCATATCGTTGAATTTCTCAACGACAGCTTCGACCCGCTGCCGAAACTTCGTGCCCGTCAGGTAGTGATAGACCTGCTCCATCTTGGTCTGCTGGCCCTGCTGAACGAGGCGTGAGCTGCTCACGTCGATCAGACCCTGACGGAGCGCCACGGCGACCGGCAATGCGCAACGCGGATGAGCCACCCATACGCCGTCGACGAGATCAAATTGCTCGATTTGTTTCGGCAGCGCATGGGAGATGATCAGAGCGACGTCGGCGCCGGAACGGCGCTGGTCGTCGCGTAATTTGGCGAGCCACCCATCACTCCACGCCTTGGTGCGTTTGGTTTCCCAAAGGATGATGCCGGCAGATTGGCCAACAGCACCATTCACCTGTTGAATAACGTCCGCCCCGAGCTCACCTTTTCCAACCGGCTCAATCGAGTCGGTCGGAAAACGTCCGCGCAGAAGCTCTTCGAGCTCGAGCTCGAGTACTTCCCCTTGGGATTGCTGTGATCCCTGCTCGGCCTTGCGCTTGAGCTCCTCGATCGTTCGGGACATCGACTCGATGGTCTGGTCCTTCTCGGCAACGCGTAAGCGCGCAGCCTCGTCGGCTTCCTGCCTGGCCTTGATCTGGATTTCGCTGATTGAGGCCTGCACGCGCTTCTCGATTGTCAGGTCGAGTTCGCGCTTTTCCTCTTCGAGTGCGCGCTGCTGTCGCATCAGTTCGGCTTGCTGCTTTTGGGCCTCGGCAAGCTTTGCGTTGTTGGTGAGCAGGTTGGCTCGTAGCTCCGCGGCTTCCGCTTCCTTCGCCTGCAGCTCTGCTGCGGCCGCCTCTCGCGCCTTCTTGCTTTCGGCCGCGACCAGCTGGGCACGTTCGGCGGTCAATCGCTTCGCAACGTGGTCCTCGATTTGCTCGCGGTCCTTAGCGATCTGCTCGCGTTCCAGCCGCAGTGCCTCGGTCTTACGCTCCATCTCTGCATCTTTGCTGGCCAGCTGCTGTTGAAAGCGCTGACGGGTTTCAGCGAGGAGGGGAGCGGCCAACGATTCCGTCAGCCGGATCTCGTGATTGCATTTGGGGCAATGTAGGGTCGTCTCGTGCGAAGCGCCGGTTGCTTTGAAACTCATTACTCACCGTCATCTCTGCAACCGGATTCAACATGATCTGTGCGCGATTGCGATATCGCTCGGCCTAATGTCCACATACGCGTTGTTGATTTCGACTTCGCCGGCGGGTTTTCCACCGACACGTTGAGTTACCCTCAGCGCGAGCAGCCTCGCAGGAGGGTAATCCGAATAAGAACAAAATAGGAACATGGTGTCAATTTTTGGATCCCCCCTGAGTTTATATTTAGGATGGTTTTACTTAGTCTGGCTCCGGAAAATCGATAGAACCTAAACCTTGGAGGAGGTTTGAAGATGTGGTAATTTACTTAGTATGGCTGAGCAAACCGGCAGAAAGCTAAACAAGCTCGAAAGGACCCTCCCGCAGGGCCTGCTGGTCGATGCCGCCTGGATGGAGCGGCATGGATATTCGACCAGCCTGCGCAGCCAATACGTATCGGCCGGGTGGCTGGTTCAGCCGGCGCGGGGAACCTTCAAGCGCCCGCTCGGCGAGCTCTCCTGGCAGAGTGTCGTTGTTTCGCTCCAGCGACTGCTCGGCTCCGATCTCGTCGTCGGCGGACGTACCGCCCTCGAGACTCAAGGCTTCGGTCACTACTTGAGCGAGACGGGTCCTTCGACCGTACATCTATACGGAACGCGGCCTGCTCCCGGGTGGCTCGGCAAACTCCCGCTCAAACAGAAATTCCGCGTTCACCGCACGCAAAGCCTGTTCAAAACGCACGGAAACTCGCCCGGACCAAAGTCGGGGACGACGCGGGAAATACCGGGATCATTTGACTGGCCTCTCACGGCATCGACACCCGAACGTGCGTTCCTCGAACTGCTCGACGAATTGCCTCACCACGAAAGCTTCCATCAGGTCGATGCACTGGCGGAAGGCTTGAGGAGCCTGAGTCCCCGGCGGCTGCAAATGCTTCTGGAGGGCTGCAAAAGCATCAAGGTCAAACGACTGTTCTTCTGGTTCGCGGAGCGGAATCAGCATGCCTGGCTCAAACAGATCGACAAATCGAAAGTCAATCTCGGCACGGGAAAGCGCATGCTCGTCAAGGGCGGCAAACTCGATACCAAATATCTCATAACCATCCCAGACGATCTCAATGCCCCCGTCTGAAAAATATCGGCATCAAGTGGCCTTGTTGATCGAGATGATCCCGTTCGTCGCGGCGGAGCCCGATTTTGCGCTCAAGGGCGGCACCGCCATCAATCTCTTCCACCGCGACATGCCGCGCTTATCGGTCGATATCGACCTGACCTATCTGCCGGTGGCTCCGCGCCCCGAATCTCTTACCGCGATCGATGCGGCGATGAAGCGCATGGCGGCGGCCACCAGAAAAGGATTGCCGGGTGCACAGGTGACGGAAGTCGTCAACGCTCGTGAAAAGATCGTCACCAAGCTGACTGTCCAGAAAGGTGATGCGCAGGTCAAGATCGAGGCCACGCCGGTGATCAGGGGCTGCGTCTTCGAGCCAGAGTTGCGCGACGTGTCGCCGAGCGTCGAAGAAACATTCGGCTTCGCACAGATGAAAGTCGTGTCGTTCGCCGATCTATACGCCGGCAAGCTTGTCGCGGCGCTCGACCGGCAGCATCCGCGTGACCTCTTTGATGTCCGCGATCTGCTCGCCAACGAAGGCATCACAGACGATCTCCGCAAGGCGTTCATCGTCTACCTCATCAGCCATGACAGGCCGATTTCCGAGGTCGAGGTTCCTCGTCGCAAGGACATCCAGCACGAATTCACGCACGGCTTCGCGGGCATGACCGCCGATGGAGTAACCTTGGACGAGTTGCTCGAAGCCCGGGAGATGCTGATCGCTGAACTCGCGGGAAAAATGCCCCAAGCTCACAAGGATTTCCTCATAGGGTTCAAGCGCGGCGAGCCCGATTGGAGCCTGCTGGGCGTCGCCGGCGCGGCGGAGCTGCCGGCGGTGCGCTGAAAGCAGATCAATCTGGACAATCTTCCTGCCGAGCACCGGGCGAAGCTAGTCGCACAGCTCGAGGAAGTCTTGCGCAATGCCTGATCGCGCGATCGCGCATCGGATCAAGTAATTGTTCGTGGAAATGCCAGCTCACATAGCCGCTGTGTCACGCGCTGGCGCTGCGCGAGCTCGGTGACTGACGGATCCCAATCACCGAGATGGGTTCCGATGTCGATCATGATCGACGTGAGCGCACGGCGGCGATGCCACGCCCTCGGTGGCCCCGACCTCCGCCATGAGGTTTGTCCGCGCGGGGAATGTGCTGTCCGCTGATCGGACAACGGCCGTCGTAAATTCAGACAGTTTGCAATGAAGTGCGCCGGAAAAGTGCTGAGAACGCGTGACTTCGCAATTGGCACGAGCCTTGCGGAGGCGATGCCTTAGCTTGGAACGAGAACAACTCTCTTCAGGCAAAGGAAATAAAAATGCCAACGAACGTCCGCTATTCCAACGTGCTCTCCTGGGTGCACTTTGGCGATCTGCATATCACCGATCGTGACGAGCAGAACTATCAGGATTTCCTGACGCTCATCGCGCAGGCGAACACCAACCTCTCTGGCGGAATCGACTTCGCCGTCCTTCCTGGTGACAACGCCGAGGACGGAACCGAGGAGCAGTTTCTCCTCGTCAAGCAGGCGATCGAACGCCTGACCATCCCTCCCGAGATCATTCCCGGCGATCACGATGCGAAGACCGGCAGCCTCGATCTCTATTGCCGCTGCTTGGAGCCCGCGCTTTGGCGCAGCCGCTCGATCAGCTCTTATCGGTGCCTGTTCCTCAATGCTCGAGACAACGGGCGCCCGAAGGGTTTTGGGATCGGTCTCGCCCAACTCGAGTGGCTCGCACGCGAGTTGCAGGCGGCCGATGCGGGTGAGCAACGGCCGGTTCTCTTCGTGCATACCTATCCGAGCGAACTAGGAAGCAGCGCGGACACAGTGCAGGCGCTGATGCGGAAGCATCGCGTCATCATGGTCGACATGGGCACACGCACTACAACGAAATCGCCAAGGACGGCCAGACGATCTATGCCGCCACGCGCTCGACTGGCCAGATCGAGGAGGGACCGGTCGGCTTCTCCATTGCCAATCTCGACGATGGCGTGGTGAGTTGGAAGTTCAAGCCAATCGGCGGCTGGCCGTTCGTCATGATCACGTCGCCCGCCGATCAAGCCTTCATCGTTGATCCTGACCAGCCCGAGCAGGTGGTGCGCGGCGTCACCGAGGTGCGCGTCAAGACCTGGGACGCTCTGGGGGTTGTTTCCGCTATGTGCCGTATCGATGACGGCTCGTGGCAGCCGATGCAAAGGAGCGGGACCAGCACGACCTGGGGCTGCGTCTGGGACTCCCGTGAGTCGGCGGATGGCGTCCATCACGTCGCAGTCCAGGTCAAGACCGCGGATGGGCGCGAGGCTTCCGACACGATCTCCGTGCTGACGAGCCAGTCAGGCCGCTATGAGCTGCCGCCGTACCTGCCAGGCGACGATGCCAATGCGATCGGGGCTTATCCGGAGAAAGGCATTCTTGGAACGCAGCTCGGCCCGAACAAGAACGGTCGCAAGTGGTGAAGGTATTCGTATCGCCCCACGAGTCTGGCCAAGTCGCTGTTGTAGCGGGAGACCAACCATGCGATGGGCGTCCCTTGACTGGCTCAACTTCACTCTTGCCGACGTCAGGGGCTCGTTGGGGCCATACCTCGGAATTTTCCTATTGACCGAGCGGCATTGGGACCCGGCGACGATCGGCATCGTCGCCACGGTCGCCGGAATTGTGGGGCTGGTCGTTCACGCACCAATTGGCGCTTTCATCGACGCGACGCGTTGGAAACGTGGGGCGGTTGTGGCTGGACTTGGCGTCCTGACTGCAAGCGCGCTCGCCATCGCGACTGCGCCAAACGTTCCTGTTGTGCTGACGGCACAGACGATGATGGCCGTGGCCGGCGCCTTCTTCGGCCCGGCGATTGCCGCGATCACCCTCGGTATTCTGGGATCACGCGGTCTCGCTTACCGCACGGGTCGGAACGCTGCCTTCGATCATGCCGGCAATGTGTCGATTGCCATTGTGGCTGGCGTCGTGGGCTGGTGGTTCTCCCAGAGCGCGGTCTTCTTTCTGGTTCCGATCTTTTCCGTGCTGGCAGCTCTTTCGGTACTGTCGATCCCGGCCAGCGCCATCGATCACGCGCGGGCGCGCGGTCTCGACCGAACCGATCCAGTCGGCGGCGAACAGCCGTCTGGCTTGAGCGTGCTGCTCACATGCAGGCCACTGCTGATCTTTGCGGTCTGTGTGGCGCTGTTTCATTTCGCCAACGCCGCGATGTTGCCATTGGTCGGGCAGAAGCTGGCACTCGCGCACAAGGGCCAGGAGACGCCGTTGATGTCGGCCTGCATCGTGGCGGCGCAGGTGGTCATGCTGCCGATGGCGCTGCTTGCGGGGGCCAGGGCCGACGCTTGGGGACGCAAGCCGATCTTCCTCGCGGCCTTTGCGATCTTGCCGCTCCGCGGGGTGCTCTATACAGTCTCCGATGATCGCTTGGCTCATCTCCGTACAACTGCTCGATGGGGTCGGCGCCGGCATCTTTGGGGTACTGACGCCGCTGGTGCTGGCCGACCTGATGCGCGGGACCGGTCGCTACAGCGTGAGTCAGGGCGCGGTGGCGACGGTGCAGGGGATCGGCGCTTCCCTCAGCAACACTGTCGCGGGTGTGATCGTCGTAAAGGCCGGCTACAGCGCCGCCTTCTTAACGCTTGCCGGCGTCGCGCTCGCGGCCTTCTTGGTCTTCCTGATCGCAATGCCCGAAACGGGAGAGGCGCCGAGAAACAGCGGCACGGGCCCCTGACAACGGGCGAGCCTGCGCAAGCAGCGGCGCCTGGCACCATGTTCGGTTGGGGGGTGAACCCACGTTGTCCGGGGATCCGCACTGTAATGGTAACCCGGATTGTCGTTCGTGGGTTGTTGCCGGAGAACGGGCCGTGAGGCGGCTTGAAGTAGCGTTGTTCGACGAGGATGATCGTACACGTGAATCAAGGGATGGCCAGATTGCTCGGAGATTGTCATGCGCTGCCGCTCCCTATGACGCAAAGGCGTCCCTCGGGCGCCTGATCAGGATTGGTCGTCAAATCTTGAACCTGGCAGACAGAGCCGTACCGCGTTCGATTATCGGCTGGTTCGTCGTCTGCTGGAGTGGTTTCCTTCTCGCTTCCGTCGTCGTCGGTGCGCTGCTGCTGTCGCTCTACGAGCAGTCGACCACGGAACAGCTGCGACGGGCATCAGCGGCCGTGGCCCATGGCTCCGATGCGATCGCGGCGCGCTACCAGTTCTTCACCACCGGTGCGACACGCGCACCGGCGGATGTCCACGACCCTGACCTGACTCGTGGCTTGACCGGGGTGGTGCAGATTGCGCTGCGTGACCTCAATGGCGTCGAGGGCGGGATCTGGCAGAAGGGCAAAGGCTCGCCTATGCGTTCCCGACCTATGAGGGGACCGGACAGAAGACCGATCTGCCGGAAGCTGAGCTGCCAAGCATCCGCGAAGCCGCCGACACTGCGGCGCTCGACGGCGCGCCTTTCGACCGCCGCCGGGAAGGCCGGGCACAGACCCTGCTGCTCCATGCCTGCCCTCTGCCCGGACCTGTTCCAGGTCTGTCTGCGTGGACCATGGCCCGCGTGCCGACCACGGGCGGGCAGGCCTATATCCAGGCCATGGCGGGACTGAGCGTTCTGCTTCTCGTCGTGCTGGGGTCTGCCGCCTGGCTTGGGCGCTTGCTCCTTGGCTGGTCGCGACGGCTACAGCGGGTGGAAGCGGCGCTCACCAGCAGCAACGATGAGCTACCCAAGCTCGACCTCACCGGACAGCGGGATTGAATCGATCGGATTGTCGAAGCTATCAACCGCGCGGGTATCCGCCTGGCTGAGGCCCGCCGGACCTCCGAGGCATTGGTGCGGCAAGTGGCCGAGGCCAACCGTCTCGCCACACTGGGGCGTGTCGTCGCCGGCGTCGCGCATGAGATCCGTAACCCCATTGCAGCGATGCGGCTCAAGGCCGAGAATGCTGTCGCTGCCGGCCCCGATCTCGCACGCAAGGATAACGCCCTTCGGGTCATCGTCGAGCAGATTGGTCGCCTGGAAACTCTGCTCCGCAATCTCCTGAGCTCAGTCCAGCGCGCACCGCTGGTCGCGGTGCCGGTCAAAGATGTGGCCGCCTTCCTGACGGAGCGCATCGAGCTGTTCCGCGAACAAGCGGCCGCGCAGGGGCTCGAGCTCGAAGTCTGCGGAGGTGGCGCCGAGGCGCGCTTCGACCCCGCACGAATCGCGCAAGCGATCGACAATCTCATCCTCAATGCCATCCAGAACACGCCGGCTGGTGGTCGCGTGACGCTCTCTGCGGAAAGGATAGGGGATCGCATGGCTTTGTCCGTTGCTGACACCGGCCGCGGAGTCCCCGAAGAGGTGCGAGCCCACCTATTTGAGCCAGGACGTTCCGAGGGTACGGGTCTTGGCCTTGCCGTTGTACGGGAGATCGCCGAGGCGCATGGTGGGACGGTGCGGGCCGTTCACAAAAGTGATGGGACCATATTTGTATTGGAGCTGCCATGGCGACCGTCCTGATTGTCGACGATGACGCAGCGCTGCGAGAAGGGCTGGCCGAGACGCTGAGTGATCTCGGCCACCGCGCGGTCGAGGCGCCGAGCGGACGGGTCGCTCTCGATCTCGCCAGCCGCGAGCGGTTCGATGCAGTCCTGCTCGATCTTCGGATGCCGGGGATGGATGGCCTCGAAGTTCTTCGGCGCCTGCGTGCCGACCCCGCTAAGGCGCCGCCTGTCGCGATCCTTACCGCCTACGCCAGCGCTGCCAACACCATTGAGGCGATGCGGCTGGGCGCCTTCGATCATCTCACGAAACCGATCGCTCGCGCCGATCTCGATTTCCTGATGTCGCGGATGCTGCGGGCGCGGGCATATTCCGACGCGACGCCTGCGTCCCGCGCGTCACCGCCAGATGATGATCTGGTCGGCTCAAGCGAAGCGATGCGCGCGGTACAGAAGACAATTGGGCTCGTGGCCGACAGCGATGCAACTGTTCTGATCACCGGCGAGACCGGAACCGGAAAAGAGCTGGTGGCGCGCGCCATTCACCGGCATGGACGGCGCGGCAGTGGGCCGTTCATCGCCGTGAACTGCGCCGCGATTCCGAGAGACCTGCTTGAGAGCGAGCTGTTCGGTCACGTGCGCGGGGCGTTCACCGGCGCCCTTGCCGAGCGCAGCGGCGCATTCCGCGATGCCGACAAGGGTACGCTGTTTCTCGATGAGATCAGAAGCGCTGTAAGCACAAGACCAACGGCCGAACGGAGACGAGCGCGTTCGCACTCGCATGGAAAGCGGGCGAAACAGGCTGCTTCGCCGGTCGTTGGCTCGATTTTGCCCGCGACTGTTCGCGTGAATCGCTCGCATTGACCGTCATCACCGCAAATATTTCCGCATGCGCGTTGCCAACGAAGCGATCATTGCTCGGCGCGGAAAACAAAGCTTGTTTCGTTTCATTGACTGGATCGCGATCGCTTTTACCATCGGCAACGTTCAAGCGGGGTCGTTTCACCATGCGGCAATCCGATCCACAAATCGTTCGCGAAGCAGCCCGGCTGATGTGCGTGCGGTGTTGTGCCGGCGTGATGGCGGAGAGCTGTACCGCCGGGATCCGTGTGCCGCTGACCGTTTAGCTGCTGACGTGATTCCCCAGGATCAAACTCAAGACGTCACCATCACTCTTCGCCGCCGCGCGCACCACCGGTGCATGGCGGAGCTTTGTTCATCACAACGAGAGATCAAGATCATGAGCAACACGACCACAATCGACAACGTCATTCCGCGCGCTGACATCGTCAAAGCGCGGCTCGGGGCCGAGATCCGGAACGTCAAGTTGTCCGGTGATCTGTCCGACGACGTCATTCGCGCCGTCAACCAGGTGCTGCTCGAGCACAAAGTCATCTTCTTCCGCGACCAGGGCCATCTCGACGATGCCGAGCAGGAACGCTTTGCCGTGCGGCTTGGCAAGCTCGTGCCGCATCCGACGGTCGGTGCGACCAAGGGCACTTCGTCGATCCTGGAGCTCGACTCCGGCCGCGGTGGCGGCCGCGCCGACCAGTGGCACACGGACGTCACCTTCGTCGACGCGTATCCGAAGATCTCGGGGTCATCCCGGCCTATGGCGGCGATACTGTGTGGTCGAATACGGCGGCGGCCTATCTCGATTTGCCGGCGCCGCTGCGCAAGCTCGCCGACGAGCTCTGGGCGGTCCACAGCAACGCCTACGACTACGCCGTGAAGACGCGTGCGAGCGAAGCGGACCGCAAGCACTTCGACGAAGTCTTCACCGGCACCATGTACGAGACCGAGCATCCGGTGGTGCCATCTGGGACAACCGTGCGACCCAGCACTACGCGGTCAACGACTACGGCGATCAGCATCGCGTCGTCCGCCGCGCCACCATCGATGGCGAGGTGCCGGTGAGCGTCGATGGTCGTCACAGCGTAGCGCGCATCAAGGTGCCGAAGCCACAGACCGCCAAGGCGGCCTGATGAAAAGGCTGCTTGATGACGGCCGCCCGATCTCCGCATGATTGACAGGATTTGCCAAAATGAACGCTATGTTTCGATTTGTTCGTGCGCGGCATCGCGCCGCGCGGCGGACCATCCCATTCTCGGACATCTCCCCAAGAAGACCTCCTCCAGCCCGAGTCGCGTTGGTGCAGATGCCGCCTGACCCGCCTGACCCTTTGCTGATCCAACAGCGAGCCGAGTCCGCGCTCTATGGCAAGCGACTTGGAGGCAAAACCGCAAAGACCAGCATGGCGATAGCAAGGATCGCCACAACGTAACCGAGGTCGGTGTTAAGCCGAGCAAGCGGGTCGTAGGGAGGTTCGGTCATCTCCGGAGCGATGCGATTATCCAGCCCACTCGGAGCGCCGGGCGTAAGCAAAGCTCTTGCCGATCGCCTTGAGGCCGCTCTCCGAGTGAAAAACATGTACAGCAAATAGCCGTCGATCAAAAATGTGAGGGCCAGAACGACATAGGCCCAGGGGCTTTGCATCACATTCAGCTCGATCAATACCCGGGAGAAGCCGAAATCCCACGACCCACGCATCAAAGCTCATGCACATCCGACGAAACGTCTCCGCATCCAGATGGCGGATGACATAGGCGCCGAGCGGTACCCCAACCGCAACGCAGGGAACTAGCACCCATAAGATGTTCTGGCTTTCAGCCGTAAACAGGCCAAGCTGGTAATAGACGATGGCGGTCACGCTCGACTCGGCCACGCGAACCAATGCGAGACCGGCTCGGAACTCGGTTTTGACCAGACCCTGGTTGTTGAACAGCATCGCCAGCGGTGGTCCCGAGATGGTGGTGACGGAATACAGGATGCCCAGCGCAGTTCCAAAGGGAAGACCAACCCACCATGTCTGCCGAATTGGTCTGCGAAAACCGGCTGCCTGAACCAGGATGAGAGGCAGAATGAGTGCGTAGGTAGCGAGTTTGATCCAGCCCGGCTGAACCGTAGTGAGAAGCAAGGCGCCGATTCCAATGCCGGGCAGGAGCCCGGCGATGATTGGAAACACCCTCTTCCATACAGCTGCCACGCCGTTCAAATTGATGGATAGAACGTAGAAGTTCGTGACCACCTCGACCAGGACGACGGCGGGATTCAGGATGCGATTTGCATAGAAAATGAGAGCCACGGGCACGGTGAGCGAGGAAAACCCATAGCCGAGCGCGCCATTTACGAAGGCTGCAACAAAAGCAATGCCAGCGAGAACGATCACCGCAGTATCAAGAGGAGGCATCGTTGGCTCCCCATACGGGCAATGGTCGCCCGCGAGGCGACCGACCTTTATCCTATCACTTCTTGCGGTCTGTTTGCAGGTTGGAACCGCGCCGGGCCCATCAGTGATTTAAGAAAGATTCATACCATGCCCCCTACGCGCCTCCTCCAACATAGGGCCGACAACCGGAAGGCGACGGGCCGACTTCCAAAACGGCGCGTTTGACCCAAGGACGGCTCTCAGCAGTAACGCGGCTCGGTTAACGGATGAAAATCCTCTTTTGTCGGAATAGGAAAGATGATCGTGACGATTCCGATGAAGCATTTTCGGGAAGGACAGTCGGTTTTCTGGTGTCTCCCTGCTTTGCTTTTGCTGAGCGGTTGTGGCGGGACGACGCCCGAGTGTGATTCTTTCGATACGCGCAGTACGGTGGTTAAGATCGTTTCAGACGACAGCGACAACGCGCTCGTCGACTACGCTGTCAAGAATTCGAGCGCGGTCGCGGCGATGGTAAGTAATAGGAGCACAGAAGCCGAAAAATTAGCCATTTGGAAAAAGGCGAGACAAGGCGCCGCATATAGGTTGGATGATACAATACGCACAAATTCGAGAAACAAAGCAAAGCGAGCAGTTACCTGTACTGGGTTGTTGCATGTGACCGTTGAGGATGTAACAGCGCAAAAGGAGGTGGACTTTAAGGTAGAACAAGCTGCGGACGGCAAGATTTCCATTTCGGTCAGTCCGCTTCAATTTTGACCGATGCCACGTCATTGGCGACCGACGAGGTAGGCGAATGATGTCGTTCATTGGCTATTCTGAGGTGTCCGTACGCGCTGTCGAGGTCCGGACAGCGGAGTATTGCGGACCCGATTTGCTCTCGTTGAGTTCTTCGCATTTGCCGCCAAGCGGATCGCGACGGCCGATCCCCAAGCGAACTCGCATGGCTCTCCAAGGTCTGTCGCCCAGGCACGCATTTCCCGATTTGGAAGCGAGTGCCAACGTGAGCGACAATCTACGTCAGCCGCTCCGTCATACTTCTGCTTAACACTTGAGCTTGCCGAAACCGAAAGATGACGCTTCCATGAAGTGGCGGGTCTTTGGCGTGACACCTAGCCTCCTCCAAGACTAGCCTCACGCCATCCACCGTAACGGGCCCCCGTCGGATGCAGCAACCCGGCGGGGGTTCTTTGGGTCAAATGCGGCGATGCGCGACGTGCAGCCGGACTCTGACAGGATGCTGCTCGCCGGATGGACCGCGGATGCGCTGCCCACGTTGCTATGACACAGGTTGGGTCTGCGAGGCCCATCCCGAGCGGCCTTGGGAAGGAGGTCCTCGCGCATGCGGTTGTGGAGCGCCCGGTAAGCCCTGCCCGGTCTGCAATCGCCCCCATCATTTTCGGCCGGTTGGCTGGACGTCTGCTTATCCCCCCAGTAGCGGCGGAATAGCAGACATTCCTCAACCGCCGCTTGGGCCGAAAGGCGACATGAGAAATTAAGGAGGCCGTCAACTGAAGCGACTTCGTTTTAATTGTCCGCCTCGGCGACAGCCGAGCCGTGCCTCCATAGCGATAATGGGCTTTGTCGCGGTCGTCTTTACGGGCTATGGATCGTGGTACCCGACGACTAGGCTATCACCGAGCCGCGCTGGATCGGACGCGCGATAGTTTGGCGGCAATGCCTCAAGATTGTCCGCTGAATTTAGGCCAGGGACCATGACCTAAGGGTGCTTACTGGTTGCCGACGTATCTCTTATCGGCAGCGCACGCCTGTGTGCGGCTGCGTCCTTCTGAAATGCAAGCGGCGCTGCCGCACTCGCGCAGCGAATCGCAGGATTTGGGTGCTGCAACGCGCGCTGATTTCGCGGCCGCGAACGCCAAAGGCTTGAGCGCGCCCGCACACGCCTATGGCTTTCTGCTTGTCAAACAGGCTTCGCAAGACCAGAATTCAAGAGCAGACGTACATGAGCGCTTATTCCGATAATTCGAATAATTACGGGGCTGAGCCATGAAAAGATATTCTGTCGCATACGCCACGTTGTTCGGTCTGGGCTGCACGCTCGCAGCATCAAGTCATGCGCAAGAAGTCAAGCTGCAGGATCAATGGTCGCCTCCGCGCGAGGCGAAGGTTTCGCCGGTCACTCAAGACCAGCTCAATGCAGCGGACAAGAATGCAACGAACTTTCTGCTGACCAACGGCAACTACGCTCAAACACGCTTTCATCCCGCAAAGCAGATCAACCGCGACAATGTGAAAAACCTGCACGTCGCCTGGATCTTCCAGGCCGAGGTCAAGGAATCCCTCGAAACGTCGCCCATTGTGATCGATGGTGTGATGTACGTGACGACATCGTTCAGCCATGTCTATGCGATTGACGCCAAGACGGGCGAACAGCTCTGGCACTATAGCCACAAGATGGGGCCCATAACGACCTACTGCTGCGGTCCCAACAATCGCGGTGTCCAGGTTCTCGGTGACAAGGTTTACCTGGCTACGCTGGACTCCAAGCTGGTGGCATTGGATGCGAAGACCGGCGAAGTCGTCTGGAGCAGCGATATCGCTGATCCCGAGCTCGGCTACAGCGAGACGATGGCTCCGACGGTCGTCAAGGACAAGGTCTTGATCGGCACCAACGGCGGCGAATACGGTGTCCGCGGCTTTGTCAGGGCCTATGATGCGAAGACCGGCAAGCTGCTCTGGAATTTCGACACCATCCCAGAAAATTCCGTCGGCGTCTGGGCAACCACGGACGCTACTGGGCGCGACATGCATCGCGATATCCAGGCTGAAAAGGACCAACTCGCCAAGATCGGCGACCCCTACAAGAGGCTGGGCGGCGGCGTCTGGCAAAATCCCGCTGTCGATCTCGCCACCAACCGGATCTATTTCGTGGTCGGCAATCCATCTCCCGACCTCGACGGTGCGCCGCGCCCCGGCGACAATCTCTACACCAACTCGCTGGTATCGCTTGACTTGGATACCGGAAACTTCGTCTGTCACCTTCAGTATATTGCCCACGACGTCTGGGATCTCGATGCCGCGAGCCCGCCGGTGCTGGTGGATGTGCAGGACAAGGACGGCAAGACCATTCCGGGCGTGATCCATGCTGGCAAAACCGGTCACGTCTATGTTCACGACCGGAAAGACTGCAGCCTGATCCGGTTCTCTGAGGCGATGGTGCCGCAGGAGAATATGTGGACCTTGCCGACCAAGGAAGGCGCGCGCATGCTTCCAGGGGCAAACGGCGGCGTCGAATGGTCGCCGATCGCTACCGACCCCGGACAGGGGCTCGCCTACGCCATCAATTTGCATCAGCCCATGCACTACCGGGTCGAGAACTCGCCCTATCCGAACGGCAAGCTCTGGCTTGGCGGCGCCTTCACGGCCATTCCAGGTGAAAAGCAGGCGGGAAATATCACCGCCGTCGACTACAACACCGGCAAGATCAGATGGCAGGTGAACACGCCAGAGCCGATGATCGGCGGCATTCTCGCCACCGCGGGCGGTCTGGTCTTTGCTGGTGAAGGCAACGGCAAGTTCGCCGCCTACGACTCGTCCACCGGCAAGGAACTGTGGAGCTTCCGCGCCGGTGCGGGCGTCAATGCACCGCCGTCCAGCTATTCGGTGGGCGATAGGCAATATATCGTGGTCGGCGCGGGCGGTAACACTCAGGTGAACTTCAGGCGTGGCAACAACATCATCGCCTTTACGCTCGATTGAACGAACGTCGCGATCACAGATGCGGGGCCAGAGTCGGCCCCGCTTCTGTAAACCCCCCGGAATTCGACGGTCTGCAATGTGAACTGGGTGATTTCGATCGGGACGATCCTCGGGGCATTGTTGACCGCAGCCCCCGCCTTTGCACAAAGCATCGCGGAAAAAGTCGAGGTGTGCGCCGGCTGTCACGGCCAGGACGGCAAGCCGAGCGACAAGGCGATTCCCATCATCTGGGGACAGCAAGCCGGCTACACCTACATCCAGCTGCGCGACTTCAAACGGGGTGACCGCAAGAGCGAGATCATGCAGCCGATTGCGTCGTCCTTCGAGAAGGACGAAATGCTAGCGATCGCAGAGTATTTCGCTCAAAAGCCGTGGCCTAACCTGGGCCAGCCGCGGTCGCCAAAGGATGTTGCGCAGCGGGCGCTCAGCGCGGAGCACTCGGTGGGCTGCACCAGCTGTCATCTCGAGCAATTTCAGGGTGCTGGCACCGTACCGCGGCTGGCTGGGCAGAGCCAAGAGTATCTCGCCAAGACAATTACCGATTTCCGCACCCGCGCGCGTGGCAACAATCCCGGCATGACTGACCTGATGCGCGCCACGCCTGTCGACGATCTTGCGGCGCTCGCGCAATATCTCGCTGGTCTTTAAACTAAAGCTCGATGAAATTGGGAAGGGTCATCATCGCGCTTTAGCTTCTTGTTTGAGCTTCGCAAACGCGTTCCGCGTTTGTCGCAAGGGAAAGCCGCTTCACACTTTTCCGGATGATGCTCTAGGACGCCCCCTCGCTACGGTGCGCCCAGTCGATTACGCAACAACGATAGTGAGGTGAGATCCGCGGCGCGTTTGCCCGCGTTGTCCTTGAGCGAAGGATCGGCGCCCCGCGCAAGCAGGAGACTGGCGATCTCAGCGTGCCCGCCTTCGGCGGCGATCATGAGAGCCGTCCGGCCGCGGGCATCGCGATCATCGATGTGCGCGCCTGAATCCAGTAGATAGCTCACAACCTTGACAGCCTCCGTCTCCGGAATTGTTTCATCCGGACCCGCAGCCCACATCAGCAGCGTCAAATCATTCGGATAGCGGGCATTGATATCGATGTTTCGCGAAAGCAGGCGCTTCACAATGTCAAGCCGGGCGCGGGCCGCCGCGTAGACAATTGGCGGTTTTCCGGTGTTGTCGGGCACACCTTGGTCAGCGCCATGTGCCAGCAGCGTTTCGACGATTGCGTCGCTGCCTGCATAAGCGGCGGCTGCGACCGGAGATACTCCACTGCGTCCGGTGAGTGTGACATCGGCGCCGCGTTCAATAAGTCGCCGGGCGACCGCGAGATGGCCGCGTTCAGCCGCGAAGTATAGCGCCGTTGCGCCCGCGAGATTGCGCGCATCAATTGGAGCGTGACGCGCAAGCAAAAGATCCACCATTTCCAGATGGCCAGATCGCGCGGCGTGGCTGAGCGGGCGGGCTCCAAACCGGTCGCGCGCGTCCACTGATGCGCCATAGTCCAGTAGCCCGGTCGCCAGCTCGGTACAATTCTCGTCCGCTGCAGAGAATAGAAGTAAGGATACCTCCATTGCAGTGACCTGAGATTGCGCGGGTTGAAACCGACGGCCGATTTCCTGACATCTTTCCGAGGCGACGGTCGCCGACGAAGTGCCAAGTACGAGCAATGCGGCCGAGCATAGAGCTCCAACGTGCCGGGACAAGAGACAACCCTCCCTCGCCATTCTTCATGCAACATGACACAGCGCGCGGTGGATGCCAAGTTGGCCGACATCCCTAAAGCCGCCGACTCAAAGTGCACCAGACTACGAAGCACTTCTGCTTGTGGCCCGAAGGCGCAGGTCGGGCGACGTCCCTGTTGTCGGCTCATCGAGGTAGACCGGAAGAAACCGGCCGAGCCGTCAACCGGTGCTCCTGACCCAACTGAGACATCAGGCCGCGCTCAGGGACCTTGGCTCAGAGCCAATTCCACCCATATGAGCGTACTCGTTTGAGCCGCTACGATGCTTCGTCCAGAGCTTTGGGCAAACGATGCGAAGACGCGAGTTCATCATAGCTGCTACGGCAGCAGCCTGGCCACTCGCGGCGCAGGCGCAGCAGCAGCCGATGCCGGTGATCGGCTTCCTCCACAGCGCATCGCCCGGTCCACACGCCGACCTTGTGCGCGCGTTCCGCCAAGGCCTGAACGAGACCGGCTATGTCGAGGGCAAGAACGTGGCGATCGAATACCGCTGGGCGGAGGGCCAGAACGACCGACTGCCGGCCCTGGCGGCTGATCTGGTTAGTCGTCAGGTGATCGTGATCGCAGCGCCGTCAAGACTGCGGCACTTGCGGCCAAGGCTGCGACCGAGACGATTCCGATCGTGTTCGAGCTAGGGGACAATCCGGTCGAACTTGGCCTGGTCAAAAGCCTAAATCGACCGAGCGGCAACATCACCGGCGTGACCTCGTTGAATACGGAGATAGGGCCGAAGCGGTTGGAGCTGTTGCACGAGTTGGTGCCCACGGCGTCAATCATCGGCCTGCTCGTAAATCCGACCAATCCCGGGCTTGCCGAAACCTTATCAAGAGATCTGCAGGCAGCGGCCCAAACTCGCGGGCTGCAGCTTCGTGTGTTTCATGCGAGCACCGATCGCGACATCGACACCGTCTTCGCAACCCTCGTCCAACAGCGGGCAGCCGGGCTCGTGATCGGCAACGATGCATTCTTCGTTAATCAGATCGGACAGCTCGGCGCTCTGACCGTCCGTCACGCGATGCCCACTGTCTTTCAGACTCACGAGTTCGCCGCGGCCGGCGGCTTGATCAGCTACGGTACCAACCTTAGGGACCTGTTCCGACAAACCGGCGTCTACACGGGCCGGATTCTCAAGGGCGAAAGGCCGGCCCATATGCCTGTGCAGCAGGCCACGAAAGTCGAGCTGATTATCAACCTCAAGACCGCCAAGGCGCTCGGCATCACCGTCCCGGTCTCGCTGCTCGGCCGTGCCAACGAGGTGATTGAATGAGGCCCGCTTCGAGCGACCGACGACCAATCCATCATTCGCCGATCTTCTGGATTGGCATAACGCTCTGTGCTTAGCGGCGATCGCTATTTATCTTTGGTCGGACGACCTCTCGTGGCGGCCAGCACCGGTCCCACGATGAAGCGCTGAGCTGATAGGCTCGCCCAGTTCTCCTATTGTGCTGGTTTTTGGACGCCGGCAAGAAGGAGGCTCCGCAGGGTCAACTGACCGGCGTCCAAAAAGCGCCAAGGC